>NZ_PKFA01000002.1:0-147938 GCF_002919275.1 Thermocrispum sp.
TGCGGTGAGGAGGTGTGGACATGGCGAATCGGGACAACTGAGCAGGTGAGCCGACAGGTCCGGGCGACGACAGGGAGGTGCTGGACATGGCCAACCGCGACAACTGAGCGGTCGGTGACTACGTGCGGGCTTCGTCACGGAATCGGAGGTGTAGGCAGTGGCCAACCGGGACAACTGACGTGGTCGCTGGGGTGCAGGGTCGGCAGCCGAACAGAGGGGAGTCCGAGATGGCCAACCGGGACAACTGAGGCTTTCGTACGGTCGGGACGTCGCTCGCGTGCTTGCGGGACGGCTTTCGTGGTGGCGAATCGAGACGACTGAGAAATTGGTGCGGAGACGGATTCCCGCGGGCGCGCCCCCGACCGGTGCCGTCATGCTGCTGCGCTCCGAACCGGCGGCGTGTGGCGTACCCGGGCCCACGAGATCGCGATCGGGATCGCGACGAGCACACCAGCCACCGCGGCCACGCCGATGGCGTTCGCCGCTCCGATGAGGTCGGCCAGCCCACCGGCGGCCAGCGCGCCGAGGCCCTGGACGGTGATCACCCCGGAGGACGCCAGGCCGGTGCCCTGCGCGCGTCGTTCGTCCGGCAGGCGCTCGGTGAACTGCACGACGGTCTGGAAGTGATATCCCGTGGCCAATGCGCCGGACAGCGCCAGCAGTGCCAGGGCCACGATCAGTGCGGGCTTCAGCGCCAGCAGGATCAGCGGGATGCCCGCCGCGATGCCGAGCAGGCCGAGCGCGCGCACATTGGTCTCCTCGGAGACCCAGCGGCCGAAGATCGCGGCGCCGATGACCGAGCCGAGCGGGTCGGCCGCCATCAGCAGACCCACCGCGGCTGGTCCTGCGCCGATCTCGTCGGCGTACGGTGCGGCAAGGCCTTCGGCCACGACGTAGAACCCGGCGAGCCAGTTCAGCGCGAGCAGCGTGCGCAAGGCAGGAACGCGGAACACCAGCGCGGCTCCGGCGGCGATGGAGGACAGGTAGGACTGCTGCCCCTCCTTCGAGCTGGGCGTCACCGCAGGACGACGGCGCAACAGGAGCAGCAGCGCGGCCGATGCCACGAACGTGCCCGCATTGACGGCAAGCGCCACGAACGGCCCCCAGTGCGCGACCATCAAGCCTCCGCCGGCGAACCCGGCCAGCTGGGCCGCCTGCGAGCTGATGTTCCGCAGCGCCATGCCGACCCGGAACTTGCCGTTGGTGAGCACGTCCGGCAGGAGCGCTTGCTGTGCCGCCTTGAACGGGCCGTTCAGCAACGTCACCGCGGCCACCAACGCGCACAGCGCCCACAGCGGCATGCCCGGGACGATCATCAGGCCGACCAGAACGGCGCGGCCGATGTCGCTGGCGATCATCACGGTGCGTCGCGGGTGACGGTCACCGAGGCCGGACAGCATGACTCCGCCGACCAGGGCGGGCAGGAACGTCAGCGCGTAGGTCAGCGCGGTCAGCGCCGCCGAGTCCGTCCGGTCGAACACCAGCACGGACAGCGCGACGCGGGCGATCTGGTCTCCCGCGACCGACAACACCTCGGCCAGCCACATGGCCCGGAACTCGGCCACCCGCAAGACAGCGGTGAACGTCGGCGTACTCACCTAAAACCTCTCCCCCCTTGCGCGGCATCGGCGACCATGCCGCGCGGCGGAGGCTAGCAGCGGGCAGCCCCGGCGTCAGCCACTACGAGGAGGAATCAGTCGAATTCCCGCCGTAACCGAGGAAAGTTGTACGCAAAACGGGTGCTGTCCGTTCCGCGCGGGGTTGCGCCGCCGTTTACAGCTTCGGGTCTCGCGCCACGGTACATCGGACTGGGCGTGCGGGTGGGCTCCACGTCTGTGCGGGTGATCCACATCCCTTCCGGCTGGCCCATGCGACACGCGTGAGTTGCCCGCAAGAGCAACGCGAACCGAACCGGGTTGCGGGCCCGGTGGGCGGCCGGTTCCCGGCCGGCCGAGCAGCGAAACTCGGCAGCCACGGCGGATCCGCCGATGGCTCGGTGATCCCGCTCGGCTCACGGCGGGAGCTCGGTGATCCCGCTTGGCTCACGGGGGGAGCTCGCTGATTCGTCCTGGGTTCCGTCAGCTCGTGGCGGACTCGTCGATGCGGACGCCGACCTGCCCGCTCGTGCCAACGCGCCGGTCTGTACCGGATACCGGGCACAACTCGCGGTGGCACACCGCTTCGTAGCGGGATCCGTCAGCTCGCGCCCGGCTCATCGATCCGCACAGTGATCCGTTCGCTCGTGACGGCACACCGGTCCGTCCAGGTTCCGCCGGTTCGGGTCGGCGCTTCGGTCCGCACCTGGATCCGTCGGTTCGCGCCCGGCTCGTCGACCGGCGTCGCGATCTCACCCAACTGCCGACCCTATCGACCCGCGTCGCGCTCGCCGACTTCCGCCGCCGCACCTGTTTTCGTGTCGGTCCTATCGGTGTCGGCCACTGGTCGGCGGTGCGCCACCACTGGCAGGCCGGGCCTCGGACGTACCGCGGCTCCGGCTGCCGGTCGTCGGTGTCGTCATCGCCGGCAGGTGCTGCGACCGGCCCCTGACCGGCTGATCTGGTTGCGTGCCGTCCCACTGGGGGAGCCCGGTTCGCTGTCATGACCTGCCCATCGCACGTCCAGGTGCCGAGCGCGCCGAGGAGTCTGCCGCGCTGGTGGTGGCGGGTGTGGATGTCGGCGGTGCACCCAGCTTGCCCGCGAGTGCGCACGAGCCGGCCCAGCCACAGGCCGAGCGGCCGGACGGGCCGGGCCGGCTCGCGCACTCACCTGCCCTCGTCCGCGCGGGGAGACGAGGACCCAGCCATGCGGTGCCGCGCTCGCTGATCTCACCTGCCCTCGTCCGCGCGGGGACGAGCGGCACTTCCTCGACGAGCGGTCAGTCCTCGTCCTCGACCCAGCCGAAGGTCTTGGTGACCGCCTTCTTCCAGTTCTTGTACTCGCGCTCGCGCCGGGCCTCGTCCATGTTCGGCTCCCAGCGCTTGTCCTCGGCCCAGTTGTTCCGGATGTCCTCCTCGGACTCCCAGAATCCGACGGCCAGGCCCGCCGCGTACGCCGAGCCGAGCGCGGTGGTCTCGTTCACCACCGGGCGGATCACCGGTACACCGAGGATGTCGGCCTGGAACTGCATCAGCAGGTCGTTGACCACCATGCCGCCGTCGACTTTCAGCGACTTCAGCGGCACACCGGAGTCGGCGTTCATCGCGTCGATCACCTCGCGCGACTGGAACGCCGTCGCCTCCAACACCGCCCTGGCCAGGTGACCCTTGTTGACGTAGCGGGTCAGGCCGACGATGGCGCCACGGGCGTCGGACCGCCAGTACGGCGCGAACAGGCCGGAGAACGCCGGCACGAAGTAGGCGCCACCGTTGTCCTCGACCGTGCGGGCGTGCTCCTCGATCTCGGCCGCCGAGCTGATCATCTTCAGGTTGTCGCGCAGCCACTGCACCAGCGACCCGGTCACCGCGATCGCGCCTTCCAGCGCGAACACCGGTGCGTTGTCGCCGATCTTGTAGCAAACCGTGGTGAGCAGGCCGTTCTGCGACAGCACCTTCTCGGTGCCGGTGTTGAGCAGCACGAAGTTGCCGGTGCCGTAGGTGTTCTTCGCCTCGCCCGGCGACAGGCAGGCCTGGCCGAACGTGGCCGCCTGCTGGTCGCCCAGGATGCCGGCGATGCGCACTCCGCCGAGCGCGCCCCGCTCCCGGACCGTGCCGTAGACCTCGGACGACGACCTGATCTCCGGCAGCATCGACATCGGGATGCCCATGTCCGACGCGATGTCCGGGTCCCAGTTCAGCGTGTCCAGGTCCATCAGCAGCGTCCGGGACGCGTTGGTCGGGTCGGTGATGTGCAACCCGCCGTCCGGGCCGCCGGTCATGTTCCACAGCAACCAGCTGTCCATCGTGCCGAACAGCAGGTCACCCGCCTCGGCGCGCTCACGCGCGCCGTCGACGTTCTCCAGGATCCACATCACCTTCGGACCGGAGAAATAGGTGGCCAGCGGCAGCCCGGTCTTCTCCCGGTAGCGCTCCTGGCCGCCGCCCAGGTCACCGAGCTTGGCGATGATGCGGTCGGTGCGGGTGTCCTGCCAGACGATCGCGTTGTACACCGGCTTGCCGGTCTTGCGATCCCACACCACGGTCGTCTCGCGCTGGTTGGTGATGCCGACCGCAGCGATGTCGCCCGCCGTCAGGTCCGCCTTGGCCAGCGCGCCCGCGGCGACCGCTCGCGTGTTCTCCCACACCTCTTCCGGGTTGTGCTCGACCCAGCCTGCCTGCGGGAAGATCTGCTCGTGCTCCCGCTGCTCGCTGGCGATGACACCGCCGGAGTGGTCGAAGATCATGCAGCGAGTGGAGGTCGTGCCGTGGTCGATCGCTGCGACGTAAGAAGCCATGATGTCCCTTCTTTTGCGAGCTTGTCGGTCGGGATGTGCCGGAGGTGATCCGGCGGTCGGTTACAGCAGAGCCTGGGACAGCAACCCAGCCAGCACACCACCCACGATCGGGCCGAACACCGGCACCCACGAGTAACCCCAGTCGCTGGAGCCCTTCTTGCCGGGGGCGTCCGAGCCGGGACCAGGGTCCTCCGGCAGCTCGCCGCCTGCACCGGCGGCCACGCGGGCGGCCGCACGGGAGCCCTTGTAATGCAACGGCAGCACTGCGTGCGCCACTCGGGGGCCGAGGTCACGAGCCGGGTTGATGGCGTACCCGGTCGGGCCACCCAGCGAGGCACCGATCGCGACCACCAGCAGCGCCGCAGCGAGCGGGCCGAGGCCGGTCGGCGTCTTGCCGAAGCTGAGGATGACGAAGACCAGCACGAACGTGGCGATCACCTCGGTGGTGAAGTTCCACCCGTAGTTGCGGATCTCCGGACCGGTGGAGAAGACGCCGAGCTTCTTGGACTCGTCCGGGTCGTTGTCGAAATGCGGTTTGTAGGCCGCCCATGCCAGGCAGGCTCCGATGAACGCTCCGATGAACTGTGCGGCGATGTAGACCAACGTGGATCCGAACGTGATGGCCACGCCGGGCGCGTATTCCGCTTCTCCACTGGCCAGGATGCCGAGCGTGACGGCCGGGTTGATGTGGCCGCCGCTCCGGTAGGCGACGTAGACGCCGGCGAACACGGCCAAACCCCACCCGATGTTGATCAGCAGCCAGCCGCCGTCGTAGCCCTTGCTCTTCCTGAGCAGCACGTTGGCGACCACGCCCGCGCCCAGCAAGATCAGCATGGCTGTGCCGACCAGCTCACTGACGAATACCGTTCCTAGGTTCACAGCTCCTCCAAGCGTCCGATCCTTGCGGGCACGTGAGGACACGGAGCATCCCCTTGCAACGCGACTTCGGTCGACGGAGTCGATCGGTTACGCGCTGCTGGAGGAGTCGACCCGCAGTGCCCCCGCGAAGTTGATTATGGCGCAGCTCACAAGCCAATGGGTGAATTCATGTGGTGCGGGCGAGGCCGTGACCGGAGATCTTCCGTTTGGTGCGGCCCTGACCTGGACAAACTCGATCCGGACGGGCGGGAGCGCGGTGAGATGCGTCGTGACTGGTCCAATCGCGTCGAATGCGCTGGTAGAGCGCAGGTGAGGGTGGCGAACGAACGTACCCAGCACAGAAGGCAGGGCGCGGACGGAAACAGCGGAGGCCGGCATACGGACGCAAGCTGCGGGAGGCTGCGAACGGACGAAACAGGCCGTGCAGGAAAGCTCCTGCACGGCCTGTGGGCGTCGGCGAGCCGCCGGTGATGACGGCTATGAAGCCCCGGCGGGTACCGTCAGCGCGTCAGCGGCGTGAAGTCCCGAGCGGCGATGAATTCCGGACGCGGTGCGGGCGCCGCGAACGGTTCCACCAACGTGTTCTCGACGCTGTTGAACACCAGGAAGATGTTCGAGCGCGGGAACGGCGTGATGTTGTTGCCCGACCCGTGCATGATGTTCGAGTCGAAGAACAGCGCCGACCCGGCGGGCCCGGTGAACTGGTCGATGCCGTGCTCGGCGGCCAGCTTGGTGATGTTCTCCTCGCTCGGCACGCCGATCTCCTGCTCGCGCAACGAGTTCTTGTAGTGGTTCTCCGGCGTCTCGCCGATGCACTGCACGAACGTCCGCTGGGATCCCGGCATGACCATCAGCCCGCCGTTGAACGGGTAGTTGTCGGTCAGCGCGATCGAGCAGCTGACCGCCCGCGGCCGCGGCATGCCGTCCTCGGCGTGCCAGGTTTCGAAGTCCGAGTGCCAGTAGAAGCCGGTACCGCGGAATCCGGGCATGTAGTTGACCCGGCTCTGGTGGATGTACACCTCGGAGCCGAGGATCTGCCGTGCCCGGTCCAAGATGCGCGGGTCGGTGGCCAGCTCGGCGATGGCCTCGCTGATCTTGTGCACCTCGAAGATGGACCTGATCTCGCCGGAGCGCTTCTCGGTCACCACCCGCTCGTCCGATTTGAGCTGCTCGTCGCTGGTCAGCCGCTTCAGCTCCTGCCAGTAGGTCTGCACCTCGGCGGGGGTCAGCAGGCCCTCGATGATGGTGTAGCCGTTCTTGTCGTGCGCCGCCAGCCCGGCCGCGTCGAACGGGCCGTCCGCTTCGTCGCCCCAGACGGTGGGGTCTGTCCGCTCGAGCAGCTGCGCCCGCCCGCTGGCGAGTCGGGTCGGATAGGTGTCCGGAATCCGGCTCTTTGCGAGAGTCACGGTGTTTCGCCTCCTACGAGTGCTTCATCTTCTGGTGCTCGACTATTGCGCTGAACCTGGTTCCCTTCCTTCTTCTGGTGTCCGACCGGCGGTACGGCTCGATCTCCTCGGCCGTGGTCCGCTCGGTACCGGTCGCGAGATGCGTGGCACCGGCGACCGGAGCTTGTGGTCGGCCGCGCGGCGGGGCGGTGGAACGTATTCGCCGCTCCGATTGCGCAAGCCGCTCAGCCGGGACAGACGGGTGTGGCTGTTCACCTACCCGCTCATCAACCGTGACAAACCACGCGCAGTGAACGATGTACTCATCGACGACAAGTGCGCCGAAACCGGATTCGGTATTCTCGGAGAAATTCAGGTCGTCGTCGGCTGGAATGCCAACGGGATACCGTCGATCCGATCACCGGCTCCGATGGTGATGACGCGGCAGGCGGTGAACCGGGCCGGTCGAATTGTCACCCGTCTGTCTTGGTGCCGTCGGGCCGTGTTCCCGCCGTCATCCCTTGCGGCTTATGCCCATGGACCAGTGCAGGCCGGCTCTGCTCGGATCCGCGCCCGGAGCGTCCAGCGCTGATACGTGTACCGAGCCGACGGCATCCAAGTGATGAATCAATCGATCGCTCTTGGCATTGTCGTGCACACCCCCCGCGGTTTGCCGCCATCAGCAGGCAATGCGTGCTTTCCCGACATGTCCGTGCACCGTAACAGACAAACTCGCGCGATTCAGCCGTCGCCTGTTCACAAAAACGCAATCACCTGCAGCGACGCAGACTGTGCTGTGACAATATCGACAAATGCCTTCCGTGGCGCTGTTTCGTCTGCTATCAGCAATCCTGATCATCAGGCGTGTCGGCGGTGCGTGATCACCATCGAGAAGTTTGCCGAAACCGTCCTGGCAACGGCGGGGGTGCGGTGCCGACAGCCTCAGCGGCACATGCTCGAGCCCGTCAACCGAACACGAAGCGCGTCGCGTCGCGTGGATAGTCCGACCACGCCAGCACCTTGCGCGGGATCAGCACGTGCCCGTCACGCCACAGCTCGGCGTTCGGCGGGCCGTACTCCGGGTATTTCTCGGCGAAGGTCGTCGCCAACCGCGCGGCCTGCTCGTCGTCGATGCCCGCCGTGGACACCGTGCCCTGGACGATGACGACCTCCCACGGGTGGGGCAGGTGCATCGTCACTGCCGGATTCTTCGCCACCAGGCGGCGATGCAGCGTCTGCGGGCTTCCGCCGTGGTACCAGCGGTCGTCGATCCACATGCCGTCCAGCGGCACCACGTGCGGGTTGCGGTCACCGTTGTCGACCGCGATCCAGTACTGCTTGGCCTCGACCAGCTTGGCCCGCACGGTCGGCCAGGCCAAAGTCGTCTGCTGCTCGCCGTAGCCGGGCGGCATGGGCAGCGGCTGGGCAACCGGGTCCTGGCCGCCCCGCTCGCCGATGGGCGTGGTGTCGGTCATGGCCGTGATTGGAGCACCGGCCACCGACGGTCTCGGCTCGAGCGCCCCGGCAGGCAAGCAGACGGCCCGCCGGGGCCAAGCGCTCCCGGCGGGCCGTCACCGGAGTGGGAAGGACGAAGTGTCAGTTCTCCGTCAGTTCTCCTCGTCGTCGCGGACCTCGACACCGATGTCCGGGTTGTCGGTGAACACCCCGTCCACGCCGGCGTCGAAGTAGACCTCCAGTTCCTCGTGGATCCGGCCGTAGTGCGCCGGGTTGTCCGAGGAGCGGAAGTCCGCGGGCAGGAACGAGTTCTCCGCACGGAAGGTGTACGGGTGGACTTTCAGCCCCACCCGGTGGGCGTCCCGGACCAGCCGGGTCGGCTCGCCGAGGGTGCCGTCCGGGTTCCACGGGATGACCAGCTGCTTGTCCGGGCCGATGCCGTCGGCGTAGCTGGCGATCTCCCGCAGGCCCTTCGGCGTGATCAGGTCGGCGTAGGTGCGCGGATCGCCGGAGTCGACGAAGTCGTACGGCGCGCCGGTGGAGGAGATCAGCTGCACCAGCGGCACCCGCAGCTGGCGGTCGAGCTCCTTGAGGTTGCTCACCTCGAACGACTGCACGATCACCTTGGCGTTCGGGTGGTTCAGCCCGGCCTTCTTCAGCTCGGCGACCAGCCGCGGCTCGATCGGCAGGCCGATCTTGCGGAAGTAGGTCGGGTGCTTGGTCTCCGGGTAGACGCCGATCGGCCGCCCGAGCTCCTTCGACAGCCGCTTCGCCTCCTTGAGCACCTCGGCGAACGTCGGGATGGTGTAGCGCTCGTCGTAGATGGTGTTGCGCTGGCGGATGTCGGGCACCCGCTCCTTGGCCCGCAACGTCTTCAGCTCGGCGAGCGTGAAGTCCTCGGTGAACCAGCCGGTGATCTCCTGGCCGTCGATGGTCTTGGTGGTCTTGCGGTCGGCGAACTCCGGGTGTTCGGCGACGTCGGTGGTTTCGCTGATCTCGTTCTCGTGCCTGGCGACCAGCACACCGTCCTTGGTCACCACCAGGTCCGGCTCGATGTAGTCGGCGCCCATCCTGGCGGCCAGCCGGTAGGACGCCAGCGTGTGCTCCGGCCGGTAGCCGGACGAGCCACGGTGGCCGATCACCAGATCCTTGCGCACGTGCAGGCTGTTCGGCGTGGCGAAGTCGGACTCCGCTTGCGCAGCCGGCACGACGAAGCCGCAGGTGACTACCAGCCCGGCAGCCCCGGCAAGCACCGCCATGCGTCGAACCCACTTCCTGAACATCGTCGTGAACACCGCCCTCCAGTCGGGTCGAAACCCTCGATGCGGACCTTGACCGGTCCGGTCAACGACCGCCTGTCGATGGCAATACCTTTCGGTGGCCACCTCGTTAATTTCTCGCACGAGGTGGAATCCGCCAAGGCGCGATACAGTAATCGGGCTTCAGGGTCCGGCTAGGGGAGCAGGAGATCACTTGAGCGACCGCGGCGACACTGCGTCGGAGCGGCCGGGGGCGCATCCGTCGGCCCTGGAGGAACCGCCGTCCGGCGGGGAATCCGGGGCGAGTGGGGGTGACGGCACCGGCGAAGCAGGATTCCGGTGGTTTTCGTGGCTGATCCTGGCGTTCGCCGCCGCCGGCGCCGTCGCGATGGCGCTGGTCGAGCCGTTCACGTTCACCGCGGCGACGCTGCCGACGGCGGCGCTCTTCCTGGTGGCGTTCGTCGCCGCGGAGACACTGGCCATCAACATCGACGTGCGCAGCGGCATCTCCTGGACGGTGTCGTTCACCGAGATCCCGCTGGTCGTCGGGCTGATGGTGGCCGAGTACGAGCTCATCCTGGTCACGCATGTGATCGCCGGAGTCGGCACGCTGGTGGCGCGCGGGGTCAACCGCCGCAAGCTCTACAACTCCGGCGTGCTGGTCATCGAGATCACCACCGCCTACGCGGTGGCGACGACGGTGGCCGCGGCGATGGGTGCGCAGTCGATCACCTGGCCCGCCGCGTTCGCCGGTGCGGTGGCCGCGCCGGCCGCCAGCACCGTGCTGGCCATGGTCTCGGTCTGGGTGCTGCGCAACCGGATGAAGCTGTCCACCGGGCTGCGGTTCATGACCCGGGTCCTGGTCGTCGGCATGATCAACGCCTCGGCGGGCCTGGTCGGCTACCTGGTGGCCACCGAGGTGCCCGCGGGCTGGCTGCTGGTCGCCGCCATGGGCATCGGCCTGGCCGGGCTGTACTGGGCTTACGGCGATCTGCTCCGGGAGCAGCGGGACATCGACGCGCTGGCCGACGTCAGCCTGATGGTGGCCAGGTCGGGGCAGCTGACCGACACCGGCCTGCCCGGTGAGTTCGGCCCTGCGGACTGGGAAGCGCTGGCCGCCAGGATCAAGGATCAGCTGGCGGCCCGGCGGGTGGTGCTGCGGCTGCGACTGGACGGCGCGAACACGCTGACCACGGTGGTGGCGGGCGACCCGCTGGACGGTGAGGACGTCTCCGCGGACGACCCGCTGATCCGGCTTCCGCACAGCAGGCCGCGGCACGTCCGGCTGGTCGACAGCCGCCCCGATGTCCGGCGTGCGCTTGCCGCGCGCGGCGCGGAGGAAGTGCTGATCTGCCCGTTGCGCAGTGCCACCCAGCTGCTCGGCGTGGTGGAAGCGCACGATCGCCGCTCGCGCTGGCGCGGGTTCGCGGCGGCCGACCTGCAGCTGCTCGGGGCGATGTCGGCGCATCTGGCCACCGCGCTGGACAACCGCAGGCTGACCGCCACGATCAAGCACGACGCCTACCACGACCCGCTGACCGGCCTGCTCAACCGCCCGGGGATCTCGCACGCCGCGCGCGGTCCGTTGGCTTCCGGGCGCAACGTCGTGCTGCTGCGGGTGGACCTGGACAACTTCTCGACGGTCTGCGACGCGCTCGGCTACGCGTGGGCGGACCGGATGGTCAGCATCGCGGGCCGCCGGCTGGTCGACGTCCTCGGCCCGGAGGTGCCGGTGGCCAGGCTGGAAGGCGCATCGTTCGCCGCCCTGCTCACCTGCCCGGAGTCGACCGCGCGGGAGATCGCCGAGCAGGTGCGCAGCGAGCTGTCCATGCCGTATCCGATCGACCGGCTGACCGTCGAGGCACACGCCATCGTCGGATACGCCAGCAGCGACGTGGACGACGCGGTCGGCCGGATGGACGTCGACGGCCTGCTGCAGCGCGCCGACGTGGCGCTGCGCGCCATCACAACCAGCGGCAACACCGACGAGGTGCGCGGCTACGTGCCGAGCATGGGGCAGATCTTCATGCGCCGGTTCCAGCTGGTCAGCCAGTTCCGCCAGGCGCTGGAGAGCAACCAGGTCACGGTTCACTACCAGCCGAAGATCTCGCTGCCGAAGCGCACCGTGCTCGGGGTGGAGGCGCTGGTGCGGTGGAAGCACCCCGAGTTCGGCGACCTGCACCCGGACGAGTTCATCCCGCCGATCGAGGCGGCCGGACTGATCGGCGCGCTCACGTCGTTCGTGCTGGACGAGGCGCTGGCCAGGGCCCGCAAGTGGCTCGACGCGGGGCTGCGCATCTCGGTGGCGGTGAACATGAGCGTGCGCAGCCTGTCCGACGAGGAGTTCCCCGGGCTGGTGGCCGCCGCGCTGCAGCGCTTCCAGGTGCCGCCCGAGCTGCTCACGCTCGAGCTGACCGAGTCGGGCGTGATGGCCGACCGGCAGCGCGCCCTGCCGATCCTGCGCGAGCTGCACGCGCTCGGCGTGGTGCTGGCCGTGGACGACTTCGGCACCGGGTACTCGTCGCTGGCCTACCTGCGCCAGCTGCCGGTGGACGAGGTGAAGATCGACAAGAGCTTCGTGCTCGGCATGGGCACCGACCTGAACGACCTGGCGGTGGTGCGGTCCATCGTCGAGCTCGGCCACTCGCTCGGGCTGACCGTGGTGGCCGAGGGCGTCGAGGAGGACGTGGCGCGCGACCAGCTGGAGGCCATGGGATGTGACGTTGCTCAGGGCTACCTGATCTCCCGGCCGCTGTGCGAGGAGCGGCTGGAGGCGTGGCTGCACGCGCGCACCGCCCGTCACCTGGACGTTCAGTCCGAGACGGTGCTCAAGCTGCTCAACTGACCCCCCGCTTTCATCGCCCGCGGGCGGGGTTGTAAAGTTCTAAGTGCTCTCGCAGAGAGCATGCCCCTTTAGCTCAGTCGGCAGAGCGTCTCCATGGTAAGGAGAAGGTCTACGGTTCGATTCCGTAAAGGGGCTCCACGCTGACCTGGCGGGGTAGCTCAGGTGGTTAGAGCACACGGCTCATAATCGTGGTGTCGCGGGTTCAAGTCCCGCCCCCGCTACTCGAAGTTGGGATGATGAGAAGGCGCCACGGCGCGCCACGAGAAAGGACACGCAGTGGCTGCCACCGATGTGCGACCGAAGATCACGCTCGCGTGCGAAGAGTGCAAGCACCGCAACTACATCACCCGCAAGAACAAGCGGAACGACCCTGACCGCCTCGAGCTGAAGAAGTTCTGCCCGAACTGCGGGAAGCACCAGGTGCACAAGGAGACCCGCTGAGTCTCCCTGCGCGGCGGATAAGCTCCTGACGTGGCACTCAGTCGGTCATTCGTCGGGCGGTGCTACCCGCCCAAGGAGACGTACGAAGTCAGTCGCGCCAAGATCGCCGAGTTCGCCGACGCGATCGGTGACACCAGCCCGCTGAGCCGGGACAAGGCAGCCGCGCAAGCCGCTGGCTATCCCGACGTCATCGCCCCGCCGACGTTCTTGACGATCATCAACCTGGACGCCATCAACGCGATCATCAACGACCCCGAGCTGGGCCTGGACTACTCGCGGATGGTGCACGGCGACCAGCGCTTCGTCTACCAGCGCCCGGTGCACGCCGGGGACAAGCTGCGCATCACCACCTACGTCGAGGACATTTTCGACCGCATGGGCAACGACTTCTTGAACCTGCGCGCCGAGATCACCGACGAGTCCGGCGAGCTGGTGTGCACCACGCGTGCCCAGCTGGTCGTCCGGGGAGCCGACGCATGAGCGCCGATCTGAGCGCCGTCGAGGTCGGCACCGAGCTGCCCCCGCTGAACGTCCGCATCACCCGCAAGGACCTGATCCGCTACGCGGGCGCTTCCCTGGACTTCAACCCGATCCACTGGAACGAACGGCAGGCCACCGAGTCCGGCCTGCCGGGCGTGATCGCGCACGGCATGCTGACCATGGCGCTGGCCGGCAGGCTGGTGACCGAATGGACCGGGGACTCCGGGCGGGTCGTCGACCTGTTCGCGCGGTTCACCCGGCCGGTCGTGGTGCCGGACGACGACAAGGGCGCCGAGGTCGAGCTCACCGGCAAGGTGACGGAGATCTCCGACGGGCGCGCCACCGTGGCGATCACCGCGAAGTTCGAAGGCCGCCCGGTACTGGGCAAGGCCACCGCCGTGGTGCGGATCGACTGATCACCGACCCGCCACGCCTCTCACCTACCCACCACGGCCGATTCAGGACGTGATCTGCGGAGCTTCGCGGGGGCTCCCCATCGGGGGCCGGCCGAACCAGCGATGGCCACGACCACGCGGTAGGGGTGGCGAACATCACCGAGTTTCCTCGCGCGGGATGCCAGCTCGCGCGCCGATCCGGCAGGGTCCGCCGGTCGCCGGTTGCCGAGTCCGGCGGACCCTGTGCCGATCGCGCTTCACGCCACTTCGCTGAGCAGCTTGCCGAGCCGGGACACACCCTCGACCAGGTCGTCGTCGGACAGCGCGTAGGACATCCGGAAGTAGCCGGGGGTGCCGAACGCCTCACCGGGGACGATCGCCACCTCGGCGTGCTGCAGCACCAGGTCGGCCAGCTCCACGGTGTTCTGCGCCGTCGAGCCGCGCAGCGGCTTGCCGAGGAACGATTTCACCGACGGGTAGGCGTAGAAGGCGCCCTGCGGTGTCGGGCACTCGACGCCGGGGATCTCCGACAGCATCGAGACGATCTTGCGCCTGCGCCGGTCGAACACCTGGCGCATCTCCTCCACGGCGTCCTGCGGGCCGGAGAGCGCCGCCAGGGCGGCCTGCTGGGCGACGTTCGACACGTTGCCGCACAGGTGCGACTGGAACGACGTGGCGGCCTTGATGACATCCTGCGGACCGTGCATCCAGCCGACCCGCCAGCCGGTCATCGAGTAGGTCTTGGCCACCCCGTTGAGCACCAGCGTGGTGTCGGCCAGCTCCGGAACCGCTGCGGTGATCGGCGTGGCCCGGACGCCGTCGTAGACCAGGTGCTCGTAGATCTCGTCGGTGACCACCCAGATGCCGTGCTCCAGCGCCCAGCGGCCGATCGCCTCCACCTGCTCGCGCGGGTAGACCGCGCCGGTCGGGTTCGACGGGGAGTTGAACAGCAGCACCTTGGTGCGCGGCGTCCTGGCCGCTTCCAGCTGCTCGACGGAGACCAGGTAGCCGGTCGACTCGTCGGCGGTCACCTGCACCGGCACACCGCCGGCCAGCTTGATCGCTTCCGGGTAGCTGGTCCAGTACGGCGCGGGCAGCAGCACCTCGTCGCCCGGGTCGCACAACGTGGCGAACGCCGAGTAGACGGCCTGCTTGCCGCCGTTGGTGACCAGCACCTGGGACGGGCTGATCCGCACACCGGAGTCGCGCAGCGTCTTCTCGGCGATCGCTTCGCGCAGCTGGGGCAGGCCCCCGGCGGCGGTGTAGCCGTGGTTGGCGCGGTCCCGCACCGCCTTCGCCGCCGCCTCCACCACGTGCTCCGGCGTGGGGAAGTCGGGCTGACCAGCGCCGAAGCCGATCACCGGGACACCCTGGGCCTTCAGCTCCTTGGCCTTGGCGTCCACCGCCAGGGTGGCGGAGGGCTCGATCGAGGCGATACGCTCGGAAATTCGACGGGCTTGCGCTGAGTGTGAATCGGCCATGGATGCATCGTTTCACGGGACCGAACTCAGGCACGAGTCGGCGTTGCCGTACACTCCCTTACTTGAACGCCGACGACCGTGTGCCCGCGGGGCCGACACGGTGTCGAGTTCGTGTGTCCGCTTCGGCGCAAGCGGGCGCTGCCATAGGGGTGTAGCTCAATTGGCAGAGCAGCGGTCTCCAAAACCGCAGGTTGCAGGTTCAAGTCCTGTCACCCCTGCCAAGTGCACAGACCGGCCACGAGCTAAGGAGTTCGAGCGTGAGCGACGACGGCGCGAAGGGCAACGGCGAGGACGCGCGGCGTCCGCGCCGGCCGGAGACCGCCGCGGGTCGGCGTGCCCGTAGGCGGGCTGCCGGCGATGCGGTCAAGCAGCCCGCCGCCGTCGGTGCAGGCAAGGCCGGTCGTGGTTCGTCCGCCTCGGCGCCCGCCAAGCGCAAGGGCTCCCCGGCCCCGGCAACCAAGCGGGAGGACGACGGCGAGAAGCAGTCGATCTTCCGGCGGATCTCCCGCTTCCTGCGGGAGGTCGTCGCGGAGCTGCGCAAGGTCATCTGGCCAACCCGGAAGCAGATGGTCACCTACACCGCGGTCGTGCTCGCCTTCGTCGCCTTCATGGTGGCGCTGGTGTGGGCGCTGGACTGGGTGTTCGCCAAGGCCGTCTTCGCGTTGTTCGGCTGATCGGCGCGAGCGAAGAGAGATTGTGAGGACTGCAACGTGACCTCGGAGAACGCAGCCAACGGTGCTGCCGTCGACGCCACGGACGAGGCGGTGGCCGACGAGCGCCAGCCGGAGACTGCCGAGGAGACCGGCCAGGACGCCCGCCCGGAAGGCCAGGCTGACGCCGGCGACCAGGCCGAGGCCGCCGAGTCGGCCGAGGTCGACGAGGAGCCGGATCCGGCCGAGCAGCTGCGCGAGGAGCTGAGCAAGCTGCCCGGCCAGTGGTACGTGGTGCACTCCTACGCCGGGTACGAGAACAAGGTCAAGGCCAACCTGGAGATGCGTCGGCAGACGCTGGACGTCGAGGACTACATCTTCCAGGTCGAGGTGCCGACCGAAGAGGTCACCGAGATCAAGAACGGCCAGCGCAAGCTGGTGCAGCGCAAGGTGCTGCCCGGCTACATCCTGGTCCGGATGGAGCTCAACGACGAGTCGTGGAGCGCGGTCCGCAACACGCCGGGCGTGACCGGTTTCGTCGGCGCCACCAACAACCCGTCCCCGCTGAGCCTGGACGAGGTGGTCAAGTTCTTGCTGCCGAAGACGGAGAAGGCGGCGGGCAAGGCCAAGGCCGGTGCCGAGGAGGGGGCGGACGTCGCCGCGGGCGAGGTCGTCGAGGTGGACTTCGAGGTCGGCGAGTCGGTCACCGTCATGGACGGCCCGTTCGCCACGCTCCCGGCGACGATCTCCGAGGTCAACCCGGTCGCCCAGAAGCTCAAGGTGCTGGTGTCGATCTTCGGTCGGGAGACGCCGGTCGAGCTGGGCTTCCACCAGGTCTCCAAGATCTGACGGTCCACGAGGCCGGCAGAGCTTGCAGGAGCCCGCGCTACGGCAGGTGCGCGGGATGACAACACACACAAGGAAACGACATGCCACCCAAGAAGAAGAAGCTGGCGGCGATCATCAAGCTGCAGATCCCCGCGGGCCAGGCCAACCCGGCTCCGCCGGTCGGCCCTGCGCTGGGTCAGCACGGCGTCAACATCATGGAGTTCTGCAAGGCCTACAACGCCGCGACCGAGTCGCAGCGCGGCAACGTGGTGCCGGTGGAGATCTCCGTCTACGAGGACCGCTCGTTCGACTTCAAGCTCAAGACCCCGCCCGCGGCGCAGCTGCTGCTGAAGGCCGCCGGCGTGGAGAAGGGCTCGGGCGAGCCGCACAAGAACAAGGTCGGCACGGTGACCTGGGACCAGGTCAGGGAGATCGCCGAGACCAAGAAGGCCGACCTGAACGCGACCGACATCGAGCAGGCGGCCAAGATCATCGCAGGCACCGCCCGGTCGATGGGCATCACGGTCGAGTAAGCAACCCGCTTCGAGCGTGGGAGGGCCAGGCGCTGGCCCGGACACCACGACTGATCCGCGAAGGACAGACACATGGCAAAGCGCAGCAAGAAGTACCTGCAGGCGTTGGAGAAGATCGACCGCACCCGGCTGTACACGCCGCTGGAGGCGGCCCGGCTGGCCAAGGAGACCTCCACCACCAAGATGGACGCGACGGTCGAGGTCGCCATGCGCCTGGGTGTGGACCCGCGCAAGGCGGACCAGATGGTCCGGGGCACCGTGAACCTGCCGCACGGCACCGGTAAGACCGTCCGGGTGGCCGTCTTCGCGACCGGTGAGAAGGCCATGGAGGCCGAGCAGGCCGGCGCCGAGGTGGTCGGCAGCGACGACCTGATTCAGCGCATCCAGGGCGGCTGGCTGGACTTCGACGCCGCCATCGCCACCCCCGACCAGATGGCCAAGGTCGGGCGGATCGCACGCATCCTCGGTCCGCGTGGCCTGATGCCGAACCCGAAGACCGGCACCGTGACTCCGGACGTGGCCAAGGCGGTCGCCGACATCAAGGGCGGCAAGGTCACCTTCCGAGTGGACAAGCAGGCGAACCTGCACTTCATCATCGGCAAGGTGTCGTTCACGGCCGAGCAGCTGGTGGAGAACTACGCCGCCGCGCTGGACGAGATCCTGCGGGCCAAGCCGTCCGCGGCCAAGGGGCGCTACCTGAAGAAGGTCACGTTCACCACGACGATGGGCCCGGGCATCCCGGTCGACCCGGCGAAGACCCGCGACCTGCTGGCGGAGGCGGAGGCAGCGGCCTGACGGTCATCCGCAGCTGACAAGGCTCACAAGCTCTGCCGAAGGGCGGCCCGGCCATCCCGGGCCGCCCTTCGGCGTTGTCAGGGGACATGTGCGTCTCCACAGAGTGCTTTGGTACGCGATCGGATCGTGAGCACCTTCGAGGGCGGTCGGGTCGAGGACTTCGGCATGGACGGATCGTTTCCCGGATCCGATCAGCATGATGCTCACGTACACGCCGCAGCTGTCGCCTGCGGTGCTGACTACGTCTTGAGCTGCGACCGTGGTCTGCAGGAGGCAGCAGCGGAGGACGTCGAACTGCCGCACGAGGTGTACGCGCCGGACGAGTTCTTCCTCTTGATTGACGAATGTTCTCCGATCCACGTCCGGGAGGCCACGCTGCGGCAGACCCTGTATTGGCTGAAGAAGAGCGGCAAAGCGTCGATGGCGGAGCACCTGGAGAAGGCTGGTTGTCCGCAGTTCGCACAGAGAGTGCGCCAGTACCAAACACGGCTGTCGCTACCGAAGGACTTGCCATGACCGTCGGTCCTGTTGGTGGTAGCGGGTGTGGCCGGGGTCGGCCGCGGATCAGGGCTTCCGCGGGCACTTCTCCGGGCCGGGGACGTACTCGGTGATGATCCACTGGTCGCCTTCGGCGTTCGGGATCTTCGACACGGTGAACACACCGAGCGCGGGCCCGCCGACCACGCCCCCCGGGGCGATACCGACCTGGCACGAGTCGATCTCGATCTCGTCGCCGAGCTGCGGATTGGACACGTGGGACGGCAGCGACTCGGCGTAGGAGTCCGCGTCGGTGACCTTGCTGTGCAGCTCGGCGGCGGCATCGCTGCAGGTCTCGTGGTTGAAAGCGGAGGCGAACTGCTCGCGCGCCGCTTCGTCGAACCGGTAGCAGATGTCCTCGGTCGCGCCCTGGGCGATGTCGTCGTAGACGCGGCGCACCGCCTCGTACGGATTGCTCGCGTACAGCTTCGTCCCTTCGGCCTTCTTACCGCCCAGGCTGGCGTGCTCCTCCGGGCTCACCGGGTCGTCCGCGCCGAAGAAGTAGTCGATCGCGATGGCCGCGCCGACCACGATCGCCGCGAGCATCAGCAAAGCGCCGAGGATCTTCCCGCCGAGGGAGACCAGCCACCGGGGGGCCTTGCCCTTGCCTGTCGGCTGGCCGTTCGCTTCCCCCGCGGCCGACGGCATGACCTCGCGGGCGGCAGCCGGCTGGAGCTGACCCGTGTGCGCGGGGCCGGCCTGCTGGACGGCAGCGCTGGGCGGCTGCACCGGTGGTGCAGGAAGCGCCGTCCCGGCCTGTTGGGTGGCAGGCGGGATCAGACCCTGCTGCTGGGCCTGCTGGAACTCCTGGAACCGCTTGAACTGTTGGAACTGCTGGAATTCCTGGAACAGCCGCAGCTGCTCCGGGTCCAGCTGGGTGGCGGGGACCTGGGCGTCGCCGGGGCCGTGCTGCCCGGAGGCCACGCTCGGCGGTCCGCCCGGCGCGGGCACCGGCGCGCTCGAGGCGCCCGGCGCGTCCGGTGAACCCGCTGCGGTGCCCTCCGGGGTGTCCGCAGACGTGCTCGCCCCGGCCTGGGATCCGGGCGAAGCCTGCTGGCCGTCGCGCGGGTCCGGCTGCTGGTCGTCGTGTCGCTGATCCGCCACGGCGTCCATGATGCCTGCCGCGGTCGCCGAGGTCTCGGGTGTCCGCGGCAAGTTGACCCGGCTTGCCCACACCGGCCCGCAAAGCCCGACCCGGTGCCGGGGGCTGCGAAGCCGTGCCGTATCCTCGACAAGGTTCTACCGAAGACCGCTGGTCATCCATCCCCGGGATGGATCGAAGGTCCCGCAGCCGCGGGCGGCCCGCGCAGGAGGACGAGGCTTGGCCACGCTTGTGCGTGTGCTCATGTGTACGCCCCGCGCCGTCCTGCGCCGGGGCGTTTGTCGTATGTGGGGGCTTCGATGCCTGCGGTCGCCAGCCAAGAGAGGAGGCGCTGGATGGCGAAGCCGAGCAAGGTGGCCGCCGTCGCCGAGCTCGCGGAGGACTTCCGCACCAGCTCGGCCGCGGTGATCACCAAGTACGACGGCCTCTCGGTATCCCAGCTCACCGAGCTGCGTCGCGCCCTCGGCGCTGGTGCGAAGTACCGGGTCGCGAAGAACACGCTCGTCAAGCGCGCTGCCGCGGAAGCGGGCGTGCAAGGTCTTGACGACCTGTTCGTCGGTCCGACCGCGATCGCCTTCATCAAGGGCGAGCCGGTCGACGCGGCGAAGGCGCTCAAGAAGTTCGCGAAGGACAACGACGCCCTGCAGATCAAGGGCGGCTACATGGACGGCAACCCGCTCACCGTCGACGAGATCTCCCGTCTCGCCGACCTGGAGAGCCGCGAGGTGTTGCTGGCCAAGGCCGCCGGCGCGTTCAAGGCGAAGTTGTCGCAGGCCGCCGCCCTGTTCGCGGCTCCTGCCACCCAGGTCGCCAGGCTCGCCGCCGCGCTGGAGGACAAGCGCAAGGGCGAATCCGGCGACAGCACCGACACCCCTGCCGAGAGCTGACACCAGCCCAAGCCCGCACAAGAAAGGAAGGCCACCATGGCCAAGCTCAGCACCGACGAGCTGCTCGAGGCGTTCAAGGAACTGACGCTGATCGAGCTGAGTGAGTTCGTGAAGAAGTTCGAGGAGACCTTCGAGGTCACCGCGGCTGCTCCGGTCGCCGCCGTGGCCGCCGCGCCGGGTGCCCCGGCCGCCGGTGGCGAGGCCGCTGCCGCCGAGCAGGACGAGTTCGACGTCATCCTCGAGTCGGCCGGTGACAAGAAGATCCAGGTCATCAAGGTCGTCCGGGAGATCGTCTCCGGCCTGGGCCTGAAGGAGGCCAAGGAGCTGGTCGAGTCCGCTCCGAAGCCGATCCTGGAGAAGGTCGACAAGGAGGCCGCCGAGGCGGCGAAGGAGAAGCTCGAGGGCGCCGGCGCTTCGGTCAGCCTGAAGTAACTTCTCGTCGAACGACCGACGAACGCAGTGCGCACAGGGCAGGCATCCGTTCGGGTGCCTGCCCTGTGCTGCGTCCGGGGCAACTTCCGTTGGCCTGCAATGTGGTAACGGTTGCTATGAGCTGGGCCACGCGGACGGTAGGTTGCCCCCCCCTGGGCCGTCCCTGCCGGAACGGCACTTGCGGGTGAAAAGAACATGACTGGCGAGTAACCTGTGCCGCTCCGGCTCGTTGCACCGAGAAACTGCGGCCCGCGGGCGTGGCCTTGAGCAGTGCGGATTCAGGAGGGTCGATGGGAGCCGAGGTCATCGTCGAAGGCCTGACGAAGTCCTTCGGGAACCAAACCATCTGGCGGGACGTGACGCTGACGTTGCCGCCGGGTGAGGTGTCGGCGCTGCTTGGCCCGTCCGGTACCGGCAAGTCGGTGTTCTTGAAGTCGATGATCGGGCTGCTCAAGCCGGATCGCGGCAAGTGCATCATCAACGGCATCGACATCGTGTCGTGCTCGGAGTCCGAGCTGTACGAGGTGCGCAAGCTGTTCGGCGTGCTGTTCCAGGACGGCGCTCTGTTCGGCTCGATGACCCTCTACGACAACGTGGCGTTCCCGCTGCGCGAGCACACCAAGATGTCGGAGACCGAGATCCGGCGCAACGTGCTGGAGAAGCTGGAGATGACCGGCCTGGCAGGCGCGGAGAAGAAGCTGCCCGGCGAGATCTCCGGCGGTATGCGCAAGCGTGCCGGACTGGCGAGGGCGTTGGTGCTGGAACCGGAGATCATTTTGGTGGACGAGCCGGACTCGGGCCTGGACCCGGTGCGCACCACCTACATCTCCCAGCTCTTCCTCGACGTCAACGCGCAGATCGACGCGACGTTCCTGATCGTCACCCACAACATCAACCTGGCCCGCACGGTGCCGGACAACATCGGCATGCTGTTCCGCAAGGAGCTGGTCATGTTCGGGCCGCGCGAGGTGCTGCTCACCTCCGACGAGCCGGTGGTCAAGCAGTTCCTCAACGGCCGCATGGACGGCCCGATCGGCATGTCGGAGGAGAAGGACTCCGCCACGCTGGCCGCGGAGAGGGCGATGTTCGAAGCAGGCCACCACGCGGGCGGGGTGGAGGAGATCACCGGCGTGCCCAAGCAGATGCAGCCCACCCCCGGCCTGCCGCCGCGCAAGGGCGACAAGCGCCGGACCGATCGCGTCATGCGCATGCTGCACGAGCTGCCGCCGAAGGCGCAGGAAGCCATCATCGAGTCGCTCACCGAGGAGCAGAAGCAGTTCTACGGGGTGCGCTCGCCCGCGGTGGCCGCGGCCAACGCCGCGCCGGCCGCGGCGGGGAAGCAGGCGTCCCAGCCCCGCCCGCAGCCGCCGGGACCCGGCGGTGACCAGCCGGGCGTGCAGCGCGGGCAGCTGCCGCCCGAGCAGGTGGCGCGCATCCCGGAGAATCGGTGGTCGCCGTACCCGCCGGGCCGCGAACCGCGGCCGCCGCAGGGCCAGGGAGGCCTTCGGTGACGCAACGTTCGACGGTTTCGTTCCCGGGACGGGGCGCGCTGGAGTCGACCGGCAAGCTGTTCGCGCTCGGCGCGGACGTGGTCCGGTTGACGTTCAAGCGGCCGTTCCAGGTCCGGGAGTTCATCCAACAGGGTTGGTTCATCGCCGGGGTGTCGATCCTGCCCGCGATGCTGGTGTCGATCCCGTTCGGCGCGGTGGTCTCGCTGCAGCTGGGCCAGGTGGTCAACCAGCTGGGCGCGGCCTCGTTCACCGGCGCGGTGAGCGTGCTGGCCATCATCCAGCAGGCCTCACCCATCGTGTGCGCGCTGATCGTCGCCGGCGCGGCCGGGGCGGCGATCTGCGCCGACATCGGCGCCCGCACCATCCGCGAGGAAATCGACGCGATGGAAGTGCTGGGTGTCTCGGCGGTGCACCGCCTGGTGGTGCCGCGAGTGCTGGCCTGCACGCTGGTCGCGCTGCTGCTCAACGGCGTGGTCAGCGTAGTCGGCGTGCTGGGTGGCTACTTCTTCAACATCATCCTGCAGGGCGGCACCCCCGGCGCCTACCTGGCCAGCTTCTCCGCCCTCGCCCAGCTGCCCGACCTGTGGATCTCCGAGATCAAGGCCGCGCTGTTCGGCTTCCTGGCCGGCGTGGTGGCCTGCTACCGGGGGCTGAACCCGCCGCCCGGCCCGAAGGGTGTCGGGGACGCGGTGAACCAGTCGGTGGTCATCACGTTCCTGCTGCTGTTCTTCGTCAACTTCATCCTCACCGCGGTGTACCTCACCGTCGTCCCACCGAAGACCGGGTGATGCGGCGATGTCGACACTGAACACCGTTGGGCGCACCGCACGCAGGGCGGTGCAGGTGCCGTTGAACAAGCTGGACGACCTGGGCGACCAGCTGTCGTTCTACATCCGTGCGCTGGCGTGGATCCCGAAGACGCTCGTGCGCTACACGCGCGAGGTGATGCGGATCCTGGCCGAGACGTTCTTCGGCAGCGGCGCGCTCGCGGTCATCGGCGGCACCGTCGGCGTCATGCTCGGCATGACGCTGTTCGTCGGCATCGTGGTCGGCCTGCAGGGCTACGCCGGCCTGGACCAGATCGGCGCCGCGGCGGTCTCCGGGTTCGTCTCGGCCTTCGTCAACACCCGTGAGGTGGCGCCGCTGGTGGCCGGCCTGGCGCTGTCCGCGACGGTGGGCGCGGGCTTCACCGCTCAGCTGGGCGCGATGCGGATCTCCGAGGAGATCGACGCGGTCGAGGTCATGGCCGTGCCCAGCCTGCCGTTCTTGGTGACCACCCGGATCATCGCGGGCTTTCTGGCCATCATCCCGCTGTACATCATCGGGCTGTTGGCCTCGTATCTCGGCTCCCGGCTGACCGTGACGTTGTTCTACGGCCAGTCGATTGGCACCTACGACCACTACTTCGAACAGTTCCTGCCGAAGGAAGACGTGTTCATCAGCTTCGCCAAGGTGCTGATCTTCGCGGTGTTCATCATCCTGGCGCACTGCTACTACGGCTACACCGCCTCCGGCGGGCCCGCGGGTGTCGGGGTCGCGGTCGGCAAGGCGGTGAAGACCACCATCGTGGTGGTCGCGCTGATGAACTTCTTCATCGGATTCGGCATCTGGGGTACCGACACGACGCTGAGGATCGCCGGATGAGCAGGGGATTGGGAACCGTGCTGAAGCGCCGACTGCTCGGCATCGGCTTCATCGTGATCGTGCTCGGACTGGTCGGCTTGAGCGTGGCGAGCCAGCAGCACGCGTTCCGGGACGTGGTGACGGTGAAGCTGGAGACCGACAAGGTCGGCAACCAGCTGGCGGTGAAGTCGGACGTCAAGGCGCGCGGGGTGTTCGTCGGGCACGTCGCCAAGATCACCCCGACCCCGGACGGCGCCGTCCTGGATCTGGCGCTGGACCCGGAGTACGCGGCGCAGCTGCCGAAGAACGCCACTGCGCGGATCATGCCGAAGACGCTGTTCGGTGAGCGCTACGTGCAGCTGTCCTTCCCGTCGCTGGACGGTCCGAAGATGTCCGAGGGCGACGTGATCACGCAGGATCGATCGAGCGCGGCGCTGGAGCTGGCGCAGTCGTTCGACAAGCTGCTCCCGGTGTTGCGCGCGGTGCAGCCGCAGAAGCTGAACAGCACGCTGACCGCCATCGCCAACGCGCTGGAGGGCCGCGGCGAGCAGCTCGGCGACACGCTGGTGGAGCTCGGCGAGTACATGGGCGAGCTGAACCCGGAGCTGCCCGAGCTACAGCAGAACCTGCAGGAGCTGGCCAAGTTCTCCGACAACCTGGAGGACGTCGCGCCCGAGCTGATCGACACGCTGGACAACATGCGCACCACGTCCGCCACGCTGGTGGACAAGCAGCGCAACCTCGACTCGCTGTACCGCACGCTGACCACCGCCTCGCGTGACCTGCAGGACTACCTCGAGGCCAACCGGAACAACATCGTCACGGTCAACAAGGTCAACAAGCGCACGCTGGCCATGCTGGCCAAGTACGCGCCGGAAGTGCCGTGCGTGACCAGTCAGATGGCGGAGGCGCTGCCGCTGCTGGACGCGGCGTTCGGCAAGGGCACCTCCACCCCCGGCCTGCGGGCCAAGGTGGTCATCGGGCCCGCGCAGGAGAAGTACAAGCCGGGCCAGGACGAGCCGGAGTTCGGCGGCATCGGCACCGACGAGCTGGGCAAGTACCGCGGGCCGTGGTGCGTCGACGTGCACCACGAGGACATCCCCAGCCCGCTGCCGATGCCGTACAAGTTCCTGCGGTTCGACGACGGCACCGACCCGGCGGGCGAACCCGATCCCCGCGCGCCGGAGTGGGACGCCGAGGGCCTGCCGTGCGACGTGGTGAACGTGTTCGGCAACAAGGTGCCGGAGCAGTGGCTGAAGGAGTGCAAGCCGGGCACCAAGCCGAAGGGCATGGCGGGCACCTACGACGCGAGCGGCGGTGGCGCCGCCCCGGCCGCCGCCGTGGCCGACGAGGTGAACACCCCGGCGGAGAACAACCTGCTCAGCCACCTGGTGAGCATCGAGACCGGCATGAAGCCCAACCAGATGCCCAGCTGGGGCAGCTTGCTGGTGGGTCCGCTCTACCGTGGAGCGGAGGTGGAGATCCGGTGAAGTCGGCGACCCATGTGACCGGTCCGCTGATCAAGCTGACCATCTTCGCGGTGATCACCGTGGTGACCACGGCGGTGCTCGGCATCAGCATCGCCAACATCAACATGAGCGGCACGGTGACCTACACGGCGCGGTTCTCCGACGCCACGCTGCTGCTGGAGAACGACGACGTCCGGATCGCCGGTGTGCGTGTCGGCCAGGTCACCGACGTGCGGGTGGCCGACCGCAACCAGGCCGAGGTGGAGTTCGAGGTGGACGCCGACCGGCGCCTGCCCAAGCAGACCATCGCCACCGTGCGGTACCGGAACCTGGTCGGCCAGCGCTACATCGCGCTCGACCCCGGCCCGCCGTCCGGCCGCGACGACTACCTGCCGACCGACGGCACCGGACGGATCCCGCTGGAGCAGACCCGGTCTGCTGTCGATCTCACCGAGCTGTTCAACGGGTTCAAGCCGCTGTTCACCGCGCTGTCGCCGAAGGACGTCAACCAGCTGTCCTACGAGATCGTGCAGGTGCTGCAGGGCGAGGGCGGCACGGTGGAGAACCTGCTGGCGCACACCGCGCAGCTGACCAACACGCTGGCCGACAAGGACCGGGTGATCGGCGAGCTGATCGACAACCTGAACTCGGTGCTGGACACCCTCAACGCCAAGGGCCCGCAGTTCCGGGAGACGGTCGACACGCTGCAGCAGCTGGTCTCCGGCCTGGCCGAGGACGCGGTGCCGATCGGTGACGCGGTGGAGTCGCTGGACGAGCTGGCCCGCACCACCGCGGGCTTCCTCGACGACACCCGCAAGCCGCTCAAGGACGACATCGCCGAGCTCGGCAGGGCCACGCGGCTGCTCAACCAGCACGAGGACAAGATCGAGCACTTCATCGTGTTCGGGCCGAAGAAGTACACCACGATCGGCCGCACCGCCAGCTACGGCTCCTGGTTCAACTTCTACGTCTGCGGCCTGGACATCACGGTGAAGGTGCCGGGCGGGCAGGAGATCCCGATCGAGACACCGCGCGCACCGCGAGAGAGGTGTGGCACGGCATGAAGTCGTTCCAGAAACGCAACCCGATCACCATCGCCGTGGTGGCGATCTCGGTGATCGCGATGGGTCTGGTGGCCGCGGCCAACGCCGACGACCTGCCGTTGATCGGCGCCGGGACGACCTACAGCGCCCAGTTCGAGGAGGCGGCCGGGCTCAAGCCGGGCAACGAGGTCCGCATCGCGGGCATCAAGGTCGGCAAGGTGGCCGACGTCGAGCTGGACGAGCAGAACCTGGTCCGGGTCACCTTCTACGTCAAGGACGCCTGGATGGGCGACCAGACCAGGGCGGACATCAAACTCAAGTCGCTGCTCGGGCAGAAGTTCCTGTCGCTGGAACCGGCCGGGACGAAGCCGCTGGATCCGAACGAGGTCATCCCGGTCGAGCGCACCACGTCGCCGTACGACGTGCTGGAGGCGTTCCGGGACCTGGCGCAGACCGTCGACGAGATCGACACCGACCAGCTGGCGCAGAGCTTCGACGTGCTGTCCGAGACGTTCCGCGACACCCCTCAGGAGCTGCGCGGTGCACTGACCGGCTTGTCCCGCCTGTCCGACACCATCGCCAAGCGGGACCGGCAGCTGGCCAAGCTGCTGGCCAACACCCGCGAGGTGTCCGACACGCTGGCCGACCGGGACGAGCAGCTGGTGAAGCTGATGCAGGACGGCAACGTGCTGCTGGCCGAGCTGAATCGGCGCAAGGCGGCCATCTCGGCCCTGCTGGAGAGCAGCCAGCAGCTGGCCGCTCAGCTCAACGGCCTGGTCGACGACAACGACAAGCAGCTGCGCCCGGTGCTGAAGGACCTCGACCGGCTCACCAGCCTGCTGCACCGCAACCGCAAGGCGCTCGGTGAGGGGATCGAGGCGTTCGCCCCGTTCGTCCGGCAGTTCAACAACGTGCTGGGCAACGGCCGGTGGTTCGACAACTACCTGTGCGGTTTCCTGCTGCCGCAAGCGGGGCCGCTGAACGAGGACGGGTGTGATCCGCGATGAGCCCGCAGACTCGTTTCGCAGCGCAACTGTGGCGCGGGATCGCGCTCGCCTGCGTGCTCGGCCTGGTGGTGGCCGGCGCGCTCTGGTGGACCCTCAAGGACGCCAACGTCCGCCGGGTGACCGCCTATTTCCCGTCGGCCATCGGCCTCTACGAGGGCAACAGCGTCCGGGTCCGTGGCGTTGCCATGGGCACGGTCGAGGAAGTGCTGCCGATGGGCGACCGGGTCAAGGTCACCATGACCTACGACCGCACCGTGCGGCTGCCCGCCGACGTGCAGGCGGTCATCGTTGCCCCGTCGCTGGTCAGTGACCGCTACGTCCAGTTCACTCCCCCGTACACCGGTGGGCCGACGCTGAAGGACAACGCGGTCATCGGCATGGAGCGCACCGCCGTCCCGCTCGAGATCGACGACCTGTACGAGACGCTGATCGAGGTCAGCGAGACGCTGGGGCCGAAGGGGGCGAACAAGGACGGCTCGCTGTCCCGGCTGCTGAAGACGGCGGCGGAGAACTTCAAGGACAACGGCAAGGCGCTCAACGCCACCATCGACAAGCTCGGCAAGGCGTCCGGCACGCTGGACGGCAACAAGGACGATTTGTTCGCCACCGTGACCAACCTGGCCAAGATCACCAAGACGTTCGCCGACAGCGACGCCGACATCCGCACGTTCGAGCAGCAGCTGGCCGAGGTCAGCGCGTTCCTGTCGGAGGAGCGGCACAACTTCCGCGAGACGGTGAAGGTGCTCGGCTCCACGCTGGCCAAGGTCAAGCGGTTCATCGACCAGAACAAGGACCGGTTGCGCAGCAACGTGGACAAGCTGGCCGAGGTGACCAAGACGCTGGTCGACCAGCGGGCGGCGCTGACCGAGATCCTGGACATCGCGCCGGTGGCGTTGGGCAACGTGATCAACGCCTACAACGGCAGCACCGGTGCACTGGACACCCGCTCGGACTTCAACGAGCTCGCCCAGCCGCCGCTGGTGATGATCTGCAACATCGTCAAGCAGGTGCCCGAGGCCGGCAAGCCGCTCGGTTCGCTGTGCGACAAGGTCGCGCCGCTGGGCGATGCGCTGCCCTCGGTCGGTTCGGTCATCAACTCGCTGCAGAAGGGCAAGATCCCGCCGCCGCTGCGGCAACTGCAGGCGATCCAGTACGGAGGTGGCCAGTGATGCGCATGCGACGTGCGCTGATCGCGCTGCTCGCCACGCTGGCCCTGGCGGCGACCGGGTGCAGCTCGTTCACCGGCATCTACGACCTGCCGCTGCCCGGCGGCGCCGACCTCGGCGAGGACCCGATCAGGGTGAAGATCCAGTTCCGGGACGTGCTGGACCTGGTGCCGCAGACCCACGTGAAGGTGAACGAGGTGCCGGTCGGCCGGGTGGAGAAGATCGACCTGGCCGACGACGGCTGGCACGCCGAGGTGACCGTGCTGCTCCGCAGGGACGCCGACATGCCCGCGAACAGCCTGGCCAACATCAAGCAGTCCAGCCTGCTCGGGGAGAAGTACATCGACCTGGTGCACCCGCCGCGGGGCACGGCGCGCGGTGAGCTGACCGACGGCTCGGTCATCCCGCTGTCCAGGACCAACCGCAACGTGGAGGTCGAGGAGATCCTGGGCGCACTGTCCATGCTGCTCAACGGCGGCGGCATCGAGCAGGTCAACACCATCACCAAGGAGCTGAACAAGACGCTCACCGGCAACGAGCCGGAGATCAAGGCGCTGCTGCACAACGCCAACACGCTGGTGCGCGGGCTGAACGGGCAGACCGACGACATCGACAGGGCGCTGCACAGCCTGAACCGGCTGAGCAAGACGCTGCGCAAGGACAAGCACGTGGTGGCCAAGGCGCTGGACGACCTGTCGCCCGGCATGAAGGTGCTGGTCGACCAGCGCAAGGACCTCACCCGCATGCTCAAGTCGCTGCGCAAGCTGTCCGAGGTGGCCACCGACACGCTGCAGCGCAGCCAGGACGACTTGATCGACAACCTCGAGTCGCTGCGGCCGATCCTGCAGAACCTGGCCGACGCGGAGGACCTGCCGCAGTCGCTGGAGCTGCTGGTGTCGTTCCCGTTCTCCGACGGCGCGGTGGAAGGCGCCAAGGGTGACTACTTCAACCTGTTCGCCCGGGTCAGCCTGGATCTGGAGGAGATCGTCAAGAACTTCCGGCGCAACCGCGGCCACCCGATGCCTGGGTTGCCGATCGTCAAGGACCTGCCCATGGCCGAAGGCGAGCTGCTGGATCCGAACCAGCTGCCGTTGCCGGACCTGGAAGTGCCGCAGATTCTGCCGGAGATCCCGATGGACGGGTCGGGCCCGCGCAGGCTGATCGAGTCGCTGACCGGCGCGCTGCCGATGGGGGGTCACTGATGCTCACCCGCAAGACCAAGCTGCAGCTGGTGGCGTTCGTGCTGATCAGCTGCACGGCGCTGGTGTACGCGCTGATCCGGTTCACCGACGTGGGCAAGGCGTTCGGCGATGCCGGCTACACGGTGGCGGTGCGCATGCCGGACACCGGTGGGGTGTTCCCCAACGGCGAGGTCACCTATCGCGGCGTCAAGGTCGGCCGGATCGGTGACATGCGGCTGACCGACACCGGGGTGGAGATCGACCTGAACATCGAACCGGACGCCCCGCCGATTCCCGCGGACGTGCAGGCGGTAGCGATGAACCGGTCCGCGGTCGGTGAGCAGCTGATCGACCTGCGGCCGCGCAAGGCAGGCGGGCCGTACCTGAAGAACGGGTCGGTCATCACCGACACCAAGCGGCCGCCGGGCACCGACGACGTGATCGAGGAGCTGACCGACCTCGCCGACTCGGTGCCGACGGACGCGCTGCGCACCGTGGTGAACGAGTCGTACGACGCGTTCGCCGGTGACTACGGCAAGGACCTGCAGGTGCTCATGGACACCTCCAGCGAGTTCGTCCGCGGTGCCCGGAAGAACCTGCCGGATCTGCGGCAGTTGCTGGAGTCCGGCAATCAGGTGCTCAGCACGCAGAACGAGGAGTTCGACCACGTGCGGTCGTTCGCCACCGACCTGCAGAAGGTGTCCGAGGCGCTGAAGGGATCCGACGAGGACCTGCGCAAGCTGATCGACCAGGTGCCGTCGTCGGCCACCCAGGTCAGCGAAGTGGTGGACGAGATCGGTCCTGGCCTCAGCCATGTGATCGCCAACCTGATCACCGTCGGGCGGATCGCCGGCACCCGGCTGGAGGGCCTGGAGCAGGCGTTCCTCACCTACCCGGCGCTGTCCGCGGGTGCGGTGACCATGCTGCGCGACAACAAGGGCGAGGCGCCGTTGGGGTTGACGCTGAACTTGTTCGACCCGCCCCCGTGCGTGAAGGGCTACGAGGGCACGGTCCGGCGCAAGGGCAGCGACATCACCAACGACCCGCCGTACAACAAGGACGCGTACTGTGCCGAGCCGAAGGGCAGCCCGATCAACGTGCGCGGTTCGCTGAACGCGCCGTACAACGGCATACCCGTGGGCGAGGCCACAGACGAGGAAGTCGCCGCCAACGCCAACCGCGACCAGGAATCGCTGGACTACCAGCGCCGTATGGACGGCCGCCCGGACCACCTCACCGTCAGCAAGACGGTGACGTCGTTCGGCGGCATGCTCGGGCTGGGGTGACCTCCCCCGAACGGGCGGAACGGTCGGCCGGGCAGGCGCACGGTGACCGCCATTGACGTCGAGAAAACAGGCACGGCCGTACCCTGATGCGGCAGCCGGAGCAGGGATTGAGGAATGACACACGACAGGACCGACGCCGACGGCGGGCGGCACGAGCCCGCCGGCGAGCCCGTCGACCCGGTCGCTGCGGACGGCGAGCGGACCGACCGGAAAGCCGGCCGGCGGATCCTGGTGGACAAGGCCGAGCGGCGGCCGGGGCCGTCCAGGACCGCGGTGTTCGTTGCGGGCGGGGTGGCGGTGGTCGCGCTGATCGCCGCCGTGGTCTTCGGAATCCTGTGGTGGACCACGACGTCGTCGACCGAGTACGAAGCGGCGCAGACCAGGCAGGCGGTGCTGGACACCGCACGCCGGGCGGTCGTGGCCTATTCCGCGTTCGACCACGCCAACCCGGACAAGGCCCGCCAAGCGCAGCGGGCGATGTCGACCGACGAGTTCAACGCGGCGACCGAGGCGGGGTGGCCGAACGCGCGCAAACTGATCGTCAAGGAGAAGCTCGACACCAGCGTCCAGATTCTCGACATCGGCATCGCCCGGCTCGAGCCGTCCACGGCCGAGGTCGTCGCCGCCGTGCACGCCAGCAAGATCAAGGACGGCAAGACGCTGGGGACGATCCCGCTTCGACTGGTCACCCAGCTTCGGCTGGTCGGTGACGAGTGGAAGGTGGACAACTTCGCCCCCGCCCCCAGCATCGCCAGCAGCGGATCGGAGTGACGACTCGTGCCCACACCACGTCGCCGTCCCAGCCCTTACCCGACGCGTCGCCCGTACGTCGCCGGGCGCCGCAAGCCCGGCGGGGGCAAGCCGAGCCCGCGGCCGCGGCCCGCGCCGTACTCGGCGCAGCTGGAGGACCTCACCGGCACCGAGGACACCGCTGCGCGCACCACCGAGGCGGTGGGCGCGGAGGAAACCCCCACCGTTGACGCCAAGGCCGCCGGGGCGAGCGCGGAGCCCGTCGAGGAGCAGGCGGCAGCCGAGGGAGCCGAACCGGAAGCCCGAGCCGCCGAGGTGGACGACCGAGCCGCCGAGCCGGCGGAACCGGAGCCACGCCGGGTGCCCCGGTCCAAGTCCAGGGACACCGGGAGGTTGCGGCCCACCAAGGAAGAGGACGTCGACACCACCGCTGAGCCTGCGAGCGTGCGGCCGGTCACTGCCCGCAAACAGCGGGAGTCCGGCAGCTCGCGGCGCGTGCCGTTCTGGACGGCCGTGGTGGCCGCGGTGGTGTTCGCCGCGTTCGCCGGCATCGCGGCGTGGCAGTACTACTCCGCGGCGGACCTGATCGGGAACAAAGCGCAGATCGATCCGATCACCACCAGCCAGGCCAAGAAGGAGATCGACGCGGCGGTCGAGACGCTGTTCACCTACGACTACCGCGACCTGGACGGCCGCGACGACGAGGTGAACGAGCTGCTGGCGTCGGACAAGCTGCGCAAGCAGTTCGCCACGCTCAACTGCGCGATCCAGAAGCAGGCGCCGAAGCAGAAGACGGTGTCGGCGACCAAGGTGTCCTACAGCGCGGTCACCGCGCTGACCGACGACACCGCGCGCGCCATCGTGTTCGTGGAGAACATGTGGGAGCGCAAGTCCGCGGGGCAGACCGAGAAGAGCTCCGGCTCGCTCGCCGTGACGGCCCGGCTGGTGGACGACCAGTGGAAGATCGCCGACCTGGAGATCCACGGCGGTGACACCGGCGAGGATCCGGAAGTTCCGCAGGGGTGCCGCGAGTAGGTCGGTGGCTGCTTGTGGGGTGGCGGCCGGTGGTGGTTGCCCTGGCGGGGGTCCGGAGGTTCTGTAGGGGTGCCGCGAGTGGGTCGGTGGCTGCTTGTGGGGTGGCGGCCCGTGGCGTTTGCTCCGGCGGGCAGGCCGGAGGCGGCCCGCGCAGGGCGGCTGGCAGCTACTGACATCCGCAGGGAATTGGTGCGGGGAGAGGCGGCCCGCGCAGGGCGGCTGGCAGAAGCCCCGGCCACGCGGTCGGTGGAGTCCGTCGCGGCTGCCGGGAGCCGCACCAGGCGGCCGCCCCAGGCCGGCTGAGGCGGCCACACGTTGCGACAATCGCAGGCGGCCGGACGGGTGGCCGGTGGGGACGCGTGTCGTCACTGTGTGTGATCAACACCAAACCGAGCTCGACTGATGAGACGTACGGCGTCCCCGGCCTGACGTGCTACGCTTTGGGCACGGAAGCGGTTACGGCAGGCCGTGCGGACGGGCCGTCGAGTTTCGAAGCCACGCGGGTGTGGAGCTTCCTCGACAGAGCCGCTGTGACCAGCTAGACTGAGTTGTTGCGCTGCCCGCTGTCATGCTGCCTCAAGCAGGGCGTTAAGATAGTTGGTACACCCGCACCGTGACCAGTTGCGTTCCTCTTCGGCTTGCTCCTGTAGAGGTCAACGCTGCTGCTCAACCGCTTTCTGTCCCCGGAAGGACGCATCTTGGCAGTCTCTCCCGCGAATCAGGCCACTGCTGCGACCACATCGGAGATTCCTGGAGCCCCGCGACGAGTTTCGTTCGCCAAAATCCACGAGCCACTCACCCTGCCCGACCTGCTTGACGTCCAAAAGCGGTCGTTCGAGTGGTTCGTCGGCAGCGACGAGTGGTACCAGCGTCGCGTCGAGGAAGGCGAGGAGAACCCCGTCGGCGGCCTCGAGGAGGTCCTCAACGAGATCTCGCCGATCGAGGACTTCTCCGGCTCGATGTCGCTGTCCTTTTCCGACCCGCGCTTCGACGAGGTGAAGGCCTCCGTCGAGGAGTGCAAGGACAAGGACATGACGTACGCGGCTCCGCTGTTCGTCACCGCGGAGTTCGTCAACAACAACACCGGTGAGATCAAGTCGCAGACGGTCTTCATGGGCGACTTCCCGGTGATGACCGAGCGCGGCACCTTCATCATCAACGGCACCGAGCGTGTCGTGGTGTCGCAGCTGGTCCGGTCCCCCGGCGTCTACTTCGATCAGGCGATCGACAAGACGACGGACAAGGATGTCTTCAGCGTCAAGATCATCCCGAGCCGCGGCGCGTGGCTGGAGTTCGACGTCGACAAGCGCGACACCGTCGGCGTCCGCATCGACCGCAAGCGCCGCCAGCCGGTGACCGTGCTGCTGAAGGCGCTCGGCTGGACCAACGAGCAGATCCGGGAGCGCTTCGGCTTCTCCGAGACGCTCATGGCGACCCTGGAGAAGGACCACACCACCACGCAGGACGAGGCGCTGCTGGACATCTACCGCAAGCTGCGTCCGGGTGAGCCGCCCACCAAGGAGTCGGCGCAGACGCTGCTGGAGAACCTGTTCTTCAAGACCAAGCGGTACGACCTCGCCCGGGTGGGCCGGTACAAGATCAACAAGAAGCTCGGCCTCGAGCTGCCGTACGGCGACGGCACGCTGACCGAGGACGACATCGTCACCACGATCGAGTACCTGGTGCGGCTGCACGCCGGCGAGCAGAAGTTCACCGCGCCCAACGGGCAGGAGCTGCCGGTCGAGACCGACGACATCGACCACTTCGGCAACCGCCGGGTGCGCACGGTCGGCGAGCTGATCCAGAACCAGGTCCGGGTCGGCCTGTCCCGCATGGAGCGGGTCGTGCGCGAGCGGATGACCACGCAGGACGTCGAGGCCATCACGCCGCAGACGCTGATCAACATCCGCCCGGTGGTGGCGGCGATCCGCGAGTTCTTCGGCACCTCGCAGCTGTCCCAGTTCATGGACCAGAACAACCCGCTGGCCGGCCTGACCCACAAGCGCAGGCTGAACTCGCTCGGCCCGGGTGGTCTGTCCCGTGAGCGGGCGGGCATGGAGGTCCGCGACGTGCACCCGAGCCACTACGGCCGGATGTGCCCGATCGAGACCCCGGAAGGCCCGAACATCGGCCTGATCGGCTCGCTGTGCTCGTACGCGCGGGTCAACCCGTTCGGCTTCATCGAGACCCCGTACCGCAAGGTGGTCAACGGCCGGGTCACCGACCAGGTCGACTATCTGACCGCGGACGAGGAGGACCGTTACGTCAAGGCCCAGGCGAACGCCAAGGTCGACGAGAACGGCTACTTCGTCGAGGAGAAGGTGCTGGGCCGCCGCAAGGGCGGTGAGGTCGAGCTGATCGACCCGATGGAGATCGACTACATGGACGTCTCGCCGCGCCAGATGGTGTCGGTGGCGACGGCCATGATCCCGTTCCTGGAGCACGACGACGCCAACCGCGCGCTGATGGGCGCCAACATGCAGCGGCAGGCCGTGCCGCTGCTGCGCAGCGAGGCGCCGCTGGTCGGCACCGGCATGGAGCTGCGTGCCGCGGTGGACGCCGGTGACGTCATCCAGGCCGAGCAGGCGGGTGTGGTCGAGGAGGTCTCCGCGGACCTGATCACGATCATGCACGACGACGGCTCGCGGAAGAGCTACGGACTGTACAAGTTCCGGCGCTCCAACCAGGGCACCTGCATCAACCACAAGCCGATCGTCAGCGAAGGCCAGCGGGTGGAGAAGGGCCAGGTCATCGCGGACGGGCCGTCGACGCAGAACGGCGAGATGGCGCTCGGCAAGAACCTGCTCGTGGCGATCATGCCGTGGGAGGGCCACAACTACGAGGACGCCATCGTCATCTCCGAGCGGCTGGTGCGCGACGACATCCTGACCTCGATCCACATCGAGGAGCACGAGATCGACGCGCGCGACACCAAGCTGGGCGCCGAGGAGATCACCAGGGACATCCCGAACGTCTCCGAGGACGTTCTCGCCGACCTGGACGAGCGCGGCATCGTGCGCATCGGTGCGGAGGTCACGGCGGGCGACATCCTGGTCGGTAAGGTCACGCCGAAGGGTGAGACCGAGCTGACCCCGGAGGAGCGCCTGCTGCGCGCGATCTTCGGCGAGAAGGCCCGCGAGGTTCGGGACACCTCGCTGAAGGTGCCGCACGGCGAGACCGGCAAGGTGATCGGCGTCCGGGTGTTCTCCCGCGAGGAGGACGACGAGCTGCCGCCGGGCGTCAACCAGCTGGTCCGCGTCTACGTGGCGAAGAAGTCGAAGATTCAGCCGGGTGACAAGCTGGCGGGCCGGCACGGCAACAAGGGCGTCATCGGCAAGATCCTGCCGGTCGAGGACATGCCGTTCATGGAGGACGGCACCCCGGTCGACGTGGTGCTGAACACCCACGGTGTGCCGCGCCGGATGAACATCGGCCAGATCATGGAGCTGCACCTCGGGTGGCTGGCCTCGCAGGGCTGGAAGGTCGAGGGCAACCCGGAGTGGGCCAAGGACCTCAAGCCCGAGCTGCGCGAGGTCGAGCCGGGCACCAACACCGCGACCCCGGTGTTCGACGGTGCCAGCGAGGAAGTCATCACCGGACTGCTGGGATGCACCAAGCCCAACCGCGACGGCGAGCGCCTGGTCGGCACCGACGGCAAGGCGCGGCTGTTCGACGGGCGCTCCGGCGAGCCGTTCCCGGAGCCGGTCGCGGTCGGCTACATGTACATCCTGAAGCTGCACCACATGATCGACGACAAGATCCACGCTCGGTCGACCGGGCCGTACTCGATGATCACCCAGCAGCCGCTGGGTGGTAAGGCCCAGTTCGGCGGTCAGCGGTTCGGCGAGATGGAGTGCTGGGCCATGCAGGCCTACGGCGCCGCCTACTCGCTGCAGGAACTGCTGACGATCAAGTCGGACGACGTGGTAGGCCGCGTCAAGGTGTACGAGGCGATCGTCAAGGGGGAGAACATCCCCGAGCCAGGCATCCCGGAGTCGTTCAAGGTGCTGCTCAAGGAGCTGCAATCGCTGTGCCTCAACGTCGAGGTGCTGTCTTCGGACGGGGCCGCCATCGAGATGCGCGACTCCGAGGACGAGGACCTGGAGCGGGCCGCGGCGAACCTGGGCATCAACCTCAACCGCCCGGAATCGCCGTCGGTCGACGACGTCATGCACTGACAAGCCCCTAGCCGCTACAACCCACCAGGGAAGAAGGAACGACGCGTGCTGGACGTCAACTACTTCGATGAGCTCCGCATCCGCCTGGCCACCGCCGACGACATCCGCCAGTGGTCCTACGGCGAGGTGAAGAAGCCGGAGACGATCAACTACCGCACCCTCAAGCCGGAGAAGGACGGGCTGTTCTGCGAGAAGATCTTCGGCCCGACCCGGGACTGGGAGTGCTACTGCGGTAAGTACAAGCGGGTCCGGTTCAAGGGCATCATCTGCGAGCGGTGCGGCGTCGAGGTGACTCGCGCCAAGGTGCGCCGCGAGCGGATGGGCCACATCGAGCTGGCCGCACCGGTCACGCACATCTGGTACTTCAAGGGTGTGCCGAGCCGCCTCGGCTACCTGCTGGATCTGGCGCCGAAGGATCTGGAGAAGATCATCTACTTCGCCGCCTACGTGATCACCAGCGTGAACACCGAGCTGCGGCACAACGACCTGCCCACGCTGGAGAACGAGATCAACGCCGAGCGCAAGGCGATCGAGCAGAAGCGCGACGCGGAGATCGAGGAGCGGGCGCAGAAGCTGGAGGCCGACCTCAAGCAGCTGGAGGAAGAGGGCGCCAAGGCCGACGTCCGGCGCAAGGTGAAGGAGGCCGGCGAGCGCGAGATGCGGCAGATCCGCGACCGCGCCAACCGGGAGCTGGACCGCCTCGAGGAGGTCTGGAACACCTTCACCAAGCTGGAGGTCCGGCAGCTCATCGTGGACGAGAACCTCTACCGTGAGCTGCACGAGCGGTACGGCGAGTACTTCACCGGCGGCATGGGCGCCGAGGCGATCCAGAAGCTGTGCGAGGACTTCGACGTCGACGCCGAGGCGGAGAAGCTGCGGGAGATCATCCGCACCGGCAAGGGACAGAAGAAGCTGCGCGCGCTCAAGCGGCTGAAGGTGGTCAACGCCTTCCAGCAGACCGGCAACGACCCGCGCGGCATGGTGCTGGACGCCATCCCGGTCATCCCGCCGGACCTGCGCCCGATGGTGCAGCTGGACGGTGGCCGGTTCGCCACCAGCGACCTGAACGACCTGTACCGCCGGGTGATCAACCGGAACAACCGGCTCAAGCGGCTGATCGATCTCGGCGCGCCCGAGATCATCGTGAACAACGAGAAGCGGATGCTGCAGGAGGCGGTCGACGCGTTGTTCGACAACGGCCGCCGCGGCCGTCCGGTCACCGGGCCGGGCAACCGTCCGCTGAAGTCGCTGTCCGACCTGCTCAAGGGCAAGCAGGGCCGGTTCCGTCAGAACCTGCTCGGCAAGCGGGTCGACTACTCCGGCCGTTCGGTCATCATCGTCGGTCCGCAGCTGAAGCTGCACCAGTGCGGTATCCCGAAGGGGATGGCGCTGGAGCTGTTCAAGCCATTCGTGATGAAGCGGCTGGTGGACCTCAACCACGCGCAGAACATCAAGTCCGCCAAGCGGATGGTGGAGCGGCAGCGTCCGCAGGTGTGGGACGTGCTGGAAGAGGTCATCGCCGAGCATCCGGTGCTGCTGAACCGTGCGCCGACGCTGCACCGGCTGGGTATTCAGGCGTTCGAGCCGCAGCTGGTGGAGGGCAAGGCCATCCAGCTGCACCCGCTGGTGTGCGAGGCGTTCAACGCCGACTTCGACGGTGACCAGATGGCGGTGCACCTGCCGCTGTCCGCCGAGGCGCAGGCCGAGGCGCGCATCCTGATGCTGTCGGCGAACAACATCCTGTCGCCGGCGTCGGGTCGCCCGCTGGCCATGCCGCGGCTGGACATGGTGACCGGCCTGTTCTTCCTGACCAAGATGGTCGAGGACGAGCCGGGCGCGGGCAAGGCGTTCTCCTCTCCTGCCGAGGCCATCATGGCCTACGACCTGAAGGAGATCGGCCTGCACGCCCCGGTGAAGATCCGCATCTCCGACCGGCAGCCGCCGAAGGAGCTGGAGGCCAAGCTGGCCGAGGAGGGCTGGGAGCCGGGCAAGCCGTGGCTGGCCGAGACCACGCTGGGCCGGGTGCTGTTCAACGACCTGCTGCCGCCGGACTACCCGTTCGTCAACGAGGTGCTGCCGAAGAAGGCCCAGGCCAAGATCGTCAACGACCTGGCCGAGCGGTACTCGATGACGCAGGTGGCGCAGACGCTGGACAAGATCAAGGACGCCGGCTTCTACTGGGCCACCCGCTCCGGGGTCACGCTGTCCATCTCGGACGTGCCGGTGCCGGACGAGAAGCAGCAGATCCTGGAGACCTACGAGGCCAAGGCCGCCCAGGTGGAGCGGCGGTACCAGCGCGGTCAGCTGTCCCACGCGGAGCGGAACAACGAGCTGGTCAAGGTGTGGACCCAGGCCACCGACGAGGTCGCCCAGGTCATGGAGGACAACCTGTCGGAGGACAACCCGATCGCGGTGATCGTGAAGTCGGGTGCGGCGGGCAACATGACCCAGGTGCGGTCGCTGGCCGGTATGCGTGGTCTGGTGTCCAACCCGAAGGGTGAGTACATCCCGCGCCCGATCAAGTCGAACTTCCGTGAGGGCTTGTCGGTGGCGGAGTACTTCATCGCCACCCACGGTGCTCGGAAGGGTCTGGCCGACACGGCGCTGCGTACCGCCGACTCGGGTTACCTGACCAGGCGTCTGGTGGACGTCTCGCAGGACGTCATCGTGCGCGAGGCGGACTGTGGCACCAACCGCGGCATCGAGATGGCCATCGGGCACAAGACCCCCGACGGCCAGATCGTCCCGGCCGAGCACGTGGCCACGTCGGTGTACGCCCGCAACCTGGCCGAGGACGCCACGGACGCGGACGGCAACGTGGTGGTCAACCGCGGTGACGACCTGGGTGACCCGGAGATCGAGAAGCTGCTCAGCCTGGGCATCACCAAGGTCAAGGTGCGCAGCGTGCTGACCTGCGAGTCGGCCATGGGCGTGTGCGCGATGTGCTACGGCCGCTCGATGGCCACCGGCAAGCTGGTGGACGTCGGCGAGGCCGTCGGTATCGTCGCCGCCCAGTCGATCGGTGAGCCGGGTACGCAGCTGACCATGCGTACGTTCCACCAGGGTGGCGTCGCCGGTGACGACATCACCACCGGTCTGCCGCGTGTCCAGGAGCTGTTCGAGGCGCGGACCCCGAAGGGCAAGGCGCCGATCGCCGAGTGCGACGGCCGGATCCGCATCGAGGAGTCCGACCGGTACTGGAAGATCACCATCATTCCGGACGACGGCTCCGAGGAAGTGGTGCTGGACAAGCTGTCCAAGCGGCAGCGCCTGGCCATGGGCCCGAACGGTCCGCTGCAGGACGGCGACCACGTCACGGTGGGTCAGCTGCTGCTCGAGGGCACGCCGGACCCGCACGAGGTGCTGCGCGTGATGGGCCCGCGCCAGGCCCAGATGCACCTGGTGGAAGAGGTGCAGAAGGTGTACCGGGCGCAGGGTGTGTCCATCCACGACAAGCACATCGAGATCATCGTGCGGCAGATGCTGCGCCGCGTGACGGTCATCGACTCCGGCGACACCGACTTCCTGCCCGGCGAGCTGCCGGAGCGGACGAAGTTCGAGGCGGTCAACCGGCAGACGGTGGCCGAGGGCGGCCAGCCGGCCTCGGGTCGTCCGGTGCTGATGGGTATCACGAAGGCGTCGCTGACCACGGACTCGTGGCTGTCGGCCGCCTCGTTCCAGGAGACCACCAGGGTGCTGACCGACGCCGCGATCAACGGCAAGTCGGACAAGCTGGTCGGTCTGAAGGAGAACGTGATCATCGGCAAGCTGATCCCGGCCGGTACGGGCATCAACCGGTACCGCAACATCGAGGTGCAGCCGACGGAGGAGGCGCGGGTCGCGGCGTACTCGATCCCGTCCTACGACGACGGCTACTACGGCACCGACATGTTCGGTTCCACCGGCAGTGGTGTCGCGGTGCCGCTGGACGACTACGACTTCGGTCGCGACTTCCGCTGACCGAGCGTCACGTCACGAAGGGCCCGGGGCGAACCCGGGCCCTTCGTCGTGTTGGGGGCCGTTGTCGTCTCGGGTTCTGTGTCGTGTTGGGGGCCGTTGTCGTCTCGGGCCCTGCGTTGTGTTCGGGCCGCTTTCGCCGCCTGTTTCCGTGCGGCCGGCCCAGACCCGTCCGATCCGGGAACGGATGGCTGGGGGTGAGCACGCGCGTTGCGGCAGACGCCCGCGCTAGGCCGGAGCGGTGGCCTTTTTTCCGAACCCTCGCTCGATCGGGGGATCTCGCCCTAGCCTGCTCGGATGACCGCACGGACGTTTCTCGACTTGCTGTACGAGCAGGCTCCCCGGGAGGAGTTCGAGCGGCTGGTCGTCGACGCCGAGCAGCGTGGTGACCCGGCGGCGGCGCGGCTGCGGGAAATGCTGCCGCGTGCCCTGCACGTCCGCGACACCCTGGAGCGGCAGCGCAAACGGGAGGCCCAGCTGTCCGCGTTGTACGAGACGGCCAACGACCTCACGGCCATCCGCGACCTGAACCAGATCCTGCGGGCAATCGTGCGCCGGGCACGGCAGCTGCTCGGTACCGACATCGCCTACCTGGGCCTCAACGTGGAGTCGGAGGGTGCGGCCTACATCCGCGTCACCGAGGGGTCGGTCTCCGACGCGTTCGCCAACCTGCGGCTGCCGCTGGGCACCGGGCTGCTCGGCCTTGTCGCCCAGACCGGCCAGCCGTACGCCACACCGGACTACCACGCCGACGATCGCTTCGAGCACCGCCCGTACATCGACGAAGCCGTCGCTGACGAGAGCATCCGCGCGATCCTCGGCGTGCCCATGACGGTCAGCGGGCGCGTCATCGGCGCCCTGCTGGCGGCGAACCGCACCCCTCGGCCGTTTCCGGCGGAGGAGGTGCAGCTGCTGTCGTCGTTCGCCGCGCATGCCGCGATCGCGCTGGAGAACGCCCGGCTGTTCGAGCAGGTCATGCAGACCAACAAGCGGCTTCGCGAGCATTCGGCGGCAGTGGAGATGGCCGCCGATGTGCACGACAAGCTCACCGGGGTGCTGCTGCGCGGCGGCGACTCCAACGACGTGGCAGGCGTGCTGAGCGAAGCGCTGGACGCGAAGGTCGAGGTGTGCGAGCCCGACGACCCGCAGATTCCTGCCGAGTCGGTGCACGAGGCACGGGCCACCGGTCATGCGGTGCAGCTGACCGGCGGGCAGTGGATCGCCGCGGCCACCGCGGGCGGTGACCACCTCGCCACCTTGCTGGTCAACGGCCGGCCCGGCCTCGATCTGGCCGAACAGCGAACGCTCGAGCGCGGTGCCATGGTGACCGCGCTGCTGCGCATGGTGTTGCGGGCGGTGGCCGAGGCCGAGGACCGAGTGCGCGCCGACCTGCTCGACGACCTTCTGGCCGAGCCTCCCGCCGATCCGGCGCTGCTCCGCGTCCGGGCGCGCAGGCACGGTGTCCGGGTCGACGAGCCGATGGTGCTGGCGGTGGTGGACGTCGGCGACGCCGACCGTACCCGCGCGCAGCGGGAGGCCGCCCGGCTCGCCGCCCAGTCCGGCGGTTTGTCCGGCACCCGTCAGGGAAGCATGGTCCTTGCCCTGCCCGGTGACGACGCCTTGCGCGTGGGCGGCACGATTCAGCAGCGGCTGGGTCCGGTCACGGTGGGGGTGGCAGGTCCGGTCACCACGGTGACGGCGTGGGCAGGTGCCTATCGCGAAGCCCGGCAGTGCGAGCGTGCCCTGCTCGCCCTCGGCCGCGCGGGGCAGGTCGCCGACCAGGCGCATCTGGGGTTCGCCAGGCTGCTGCTCGGCCATTCCGGCCCCGCGGAGCTGGACGACTTCATGCGCCAGACGATCGGTCCGCTGCTGGACTACGACCAGGCGCGCGGCACCGAGCTGGCCGCCACCCTGGACTGCTGGTTCGAGGAGTCCGGCAGCGCGACCGCGGTGAGCAGGAGGCTGCACATCCACCCGAACACGGTGGCGCAACGCCTGGACCGGATCACCACGTTGCTCGGCCACGGGTGGCGGGAACCGGCGCGCGTGCTGGATCTTCGGCTGGCGCTACGGCTGTGGCGGCTGCGGGAATCGTTCGACGATGGGGTCGGACCCCACTGATCAGCGAATTCTGTGTGTCGGCGGCACATGGCCGCCGTTGGGTGATCTCCGTAGCCTTCCCAGCCATGACGGCCGAGGTACCCGCCAACGATGTCGAAGCCCCCGTAGCCGACCTGTCCGGTCACCGTGCCCTGGTGACCGGCGCCGCCAGCGGTATCGGCCGCGCGTGCGCGGAAGCCTTCGCCGCAGCCGGTGCCGAGGTGGTCGTGGTCGATCGCGACGCGGACGGTGCCCGCGCGGTCGCCGACGCCGTCGGCGGCGAACCGGTCGTGGCCGACCTGGCCGAGAGGGACGTGGTGGCGGAGCTCCCGCTGGACGGTGTCGACGTGGTGATCAACAACGCCGGATTCCAGCACGTCGCCCCGGTGCCGGAGTTCGAGCCCGCGGTGTTCGGCTCGATGTTGCGGGTGATGGTGGAGACCCCGTTCGCGCTGGCCCGGGCGGTGCTGCCGGTCATGCAACGGCGCCGCTGGGGCAGGTTCGTGCACATCTCCAGCGTGCACGGGCTGCGGGCCTCCGCCTTCAAGGCCGGCTACGTCACCGCCAAGCACGCGCTGGAAGGGCTGTCCAAGGTGCTGGCCGTGGAGGGTGCCCCGCACGGCATCACCTCCAACACGATCTGCCCCGGGTATGTGCGGACCCCGCTGGTGCAGCGGCAGCTGGCGGACCAGGCCCGCACCCACGGGATCCCGGAAGAACAGGTGCTGGACGACGTGCTGCTGGCCCGCACGCCGGTGAAGCGGCTGGTCGAACCCGCCGAGGTGGCCAGGCTGGCGGTGTTCCTGTGCGGGCCCGGCAGCGCGTCGATGAGCGGTTCCTCCTACGAGATTTCCGGCGGCTGGACCGCCACCTGACACCACGGCAGACGAGAAGGGATCGGCTATGAGTACGGCGAGTACGTCCAGGCCCGGCCAGCCCGACCGCACCGGAATCGGCAAAGTCGTCGGCGCCAGCATGATCGGCACCACCATCGAGTGGTACGACTTCTTCCTGTTCGGGTCGGCGGCCGCGCTGGTCTTCGGTGACGTGTTCTTCGCCGAGGAGATCGGCGGTACCCAGGGCACGCTGTACGCGTTCATGGTCTACGCCCTCGGCTTCATCGCCCGGCCGCTGGGCGGCATCGTGTTCGGGCACTTCGGCGACCGCCTCGGCCGCAAGAAGATGCTGGTGCTCAGCCTGCTGCTGATGGGCGGCGCGACGTTCGCCATCGGCGTGCTGCCCACCTACGCCCAGGTCGGTGTCCTCGCGCCGGTGCTGCTGGTGGCCTGCCGGCTGATCCAGGGCTTCGCGGTCGGTGGCGAGTGGGGCGGCGCGGTGCTGATGGCCGCCGAGCACGGGCACAACCAGCGCCGGGGTTTCTGGACCTCGTTCGTGCAAGGCGGGGTGCCCGCGGGCAACCTGCTCGCCGCGGGCGTGCTGTGGATTCTGCAGGGCACGCTCAGCGAAGACCAGTTCCAGTCATGGGGATGGCGGGTGTCGTTCCTGCTCAGCGCCGTGCTGGTGGTCGTCGGCCTGTGGGTGCGGCTGACCATCGAGGAGTCGCCGGTCTTCGCCGCCACCCAGGCCAAGCTGGCCGAACGCGCCGAGCGCAGCCACCAGCCGCTGCTGGAGGTCGTCAAGCACTACCCGAAGGAGATCCTGCTGGCCATGGGCATGCGGCTGGCGGAGAACATCTCGTACTACATCTTCACCGTCATCTCGATCAGCTACCTGAAGGACTACCTGGACACCGACGGCAGCATCGGCACCCAGGCGGTGCTGATCGGGTCCGCGGTGCAGGTGGTGCTGATCCCGCTCATCGGGCTGGCCTCCGACCGGTTCGGCCGCAAGCCGTTCTACCTGGCCGGGGCGGCAGGTGTGGGCGTGTGGACGTTCGTGTTCTTCGGCATGTTGGACACGCTGTCCGGGGGCACGGTGGCGCTGGCGGTGACCATCGGCCTGCTGTTCCACGGGCTGATGTACTCGCCGCAGGCGGCGTTCTTCTCCGAGCTGTTCGGCACCAGTGTGCGCTACTCCGGCGCCTCCATCGGCTACCAGCTGGCTTCGGTGCTCGCGGGCGCGCTCGCCCCGATCATCGCCATTGCGCTGCTGGGTGACGTGAACGACCCGAACCAGGCCGCGGTGGGCATCTACGTGGCGATCGCTTCGGCGCTGACGATCATCGCGGTGCTGCTGTCCCGGGAGACCCGCGGCCAGTCGCTGGAGCACGACCGTGCCCTGCAGGCCGCCACTGTGTCGAGCTGAGCGCAGTGTCCTGTCACCGGACCCCGGGAGTCGGGAGGTGTCCCGGGGTCGTGGTGTGCCGGGTGGTCGTCACCGGACGGTGTAGCGGAGCCGTGCAGGCCCGGTCGGTTCGGATGACGGGTCGTCGGCTGCCCGGACCGAGGTCCGGCCGTCACGAGTGCGGCTCGCCCGGTGTCAGACGTCGGTGATCTGGGCCAGCAGCGCGTCGATGTCGAAGAACTCTTCCTCGCGGCCTTCCGGCACCAGCTGCAGCGTCATCTCGACGAACTCCTCGGCCTCGGTGCGGTCGAGGAACCACGAGGCGCGGCCCTGGTCGGACTCGACCTGCATCAGCAGCAGCTTGTCCCCTTCGTCCTCGAACGGAACGAACCGCACGTCGCCGATGCCCGCGGGGCCGTGCAGCCCCGCGATGAGCAGGTCGCGGGCGAAGACCCATTCGACCCAGCGGTCCTGGCCCGCTTGGAAGGCGACGGTGACCGAATACGGCTCGTCGGCACGGTAGGACCACCGGGAGAGCACCGGGGTGTGCTCGCTGAGCAGGTTGATGTACCGGTCCTGTCGCACGGAGTTGGCGGGCATCGTCGCGCCTCCTGTTTCTTCTTCGTGCAGGCTTCTTGCTGGCTACACGGATGAGACGCGCGACCATGACGCTTCGGTGGCAAACATCAGCCGATTCGGTGTTTCCCGTCGCACAGGTGTAACGGCGCAGGTCAGCGCGACGATGGCGGCTCCGGGCGGCCGTCGGGGCCGACCCCGTGGAGCGGGACCCCGTGGTGCGGGAGGGGAGCGCACCCGCGCCAGGAAGCGTTCCGCCTCCAGCGGTGGCGTGAACGTCCGCCACGCTTCGGCCGGGATGGTCGCGGCCAAGCGGATCGGGCTCCCGATGCTCATCCGCATGTCGGCCACGGTCAGCCTCGCCGCTCGCCTGACCCACAGCACCCCTCGGTAGATGAGGAAGTGCCGGACGCGCAGCCACGGGTCGGTCATGAACACTCGGTGGACCTCCGGAGTGATGGCGGCGCGGGTGAATTCGGGGTCTTCCGCGGCGACCAGGTGCCGGAATCCGGGAACCCGCTCCAGCTCGTCGGGGTCGAGCGCGGATACCTCGCGTGGCTTCATGTACGCCATGTGGCGGCGGCTCGCGGCGAGCGAGCTGAAGTCCGGTCGGATCATCACCGCGGACACGGCATTTGGATCCAATGCCGGACCTGTTCCCAATACCGAAACCGGGACAACCGGTAGGTCGGCGTGGTCTTGGTCATACCGTCCACGAACTGAATCCCGGGGACGGGGTGGCCGAAACGCTCGGTTTCGACCGCGAGTTCGAAGGCGGCCCGGGGATCGTCATGACGGACGATCCCTGCGGGGATGGCAGCAGGCCGAAGCTCGAGGCTGTCCTTCGCCGTTCTGCGCCACGACACCGGTCTTGCCTGCCCAGCGGCTCATCTAGAGCTTCTGCTGCTGGTGCCGGACGAACCAACCACGATGCCGGCCGTCGGGATGGGGAGTGAGCCACGCCCACGGTCCGCGAACGTTCCGTAGGTGAGCATGTACACGGTGGCCGTCGTCGCGGCGAACCCGCTGATGCTGAGGAAGATCTCTTGCGTCGACGGGGCCGGATCCGGGACGCCAGCAGCAACCCGAGCGCAAGCGCGTAGCCGCCCCAGATGATGACGGCGTCGATGGGCGAGAACTTCACAGTTGCAGGATTACCCGGCTGCTTCCTGTGTACGTCGACTTCGGCGAGAAGCCCGAACTGACGTGACCCGCGTGCAGCTGCTGATGGTGTCGTGGGAAGGCAGCGTCACCTCGGTGACGTCACCGGTTCGGTGCAAGGACACCGTCCGTGGGATCAGCCGGTCCTGCCCGGGTGGCTGGAGCAAGGAGGAGCGCAGTGCTGACGATCGACCGCTGAAGTCTCGGACTTGGTGCAGAAGGCCAACCAGGCAACCGCGGATGTGGTGCAGGCCTCGGTCACGTGAGTGGGGCATCGAGCAGACCGTGAGCTAGCCTAACGATTATGGCGACGGGCACCCGGCGTGTGTCCCGGGTGCGCTCTGCGCTGGCCCGGGCGGTGATCGACACCCGGCCGCTGCGCGTACCGCAGTTTCGCTGGCTGTGGTTCTCCACCGTGGCGACCGCCGTCGGCAGCCAGCTGACCGCGGTCGCGGTGCCGAAGCAGATCTACGACATCACCCAGTCGTCCGGCTGGGTCGGGGTCGCGGGCGGCGTCGGGCTGGTTCCGCTCCTGGTGTTCGGGTTGTGGGGCGGGGCGATCGCCGACGCGGTCGACCGGCGCACGGTGATGCTGGTCAGCAACCTCGGCATCGCGGTGACTTCTGCCTTGCTGTGGGCGCAGGCGGCATGGCGTCTCGACTCGGTCGCGGTCGTGCTCGTGCTGCTCGGCCTGCAACAGTCGTTCGTGGCGGTGAACATGCCGACACGCTCGGCGGCGATCGCGCGCCTGGTGCCCATCGAGCTGGTGCCGACCGCCAACGCACTGAACTTCACCACCTCGACGTTCGGCATGGTCTTCGGCCCGCTGTTGGCCGGTGCGCTCATCCCGGTGCTCGGGCTGCCGACGCTCTACCTGATCGACACCATCGCGTTGGCGATCGCCGCGGTGATGGTCTGGCAGCTCCCCCGCATGCCGCGTGCCGCGGAGGCCACCGGGCGTGCCGGGCTTCGCGACATCGCCGACGGCCTGCGCTACCTCGCTGCGCGCAAGCTGCTGCTGGTGTCGTTCCTGGTGGACATCGTGGCCATGGTCGCAGGCATGCCGCGGGCGCTGTTCCCGGAGATGGCCGAGCGCACCTTCGGCGATCCGCCGGGTGGTGGGGCGGCGCTTGGCTGGTTGTTCGCCGCGATCCCGCTGGGTTCGGTGGTGTTCGGGCTGTTCTCCGGCTGGTTCTCCCGGATGGCCCGCGCCGGGGCGGTCATCACCGTGGCGGTCGTCGCCTGGGGCCTGATGATGGTGGGCTTCGGGCTCGCGCCCACGTTGTGGCTGGCGGTGGTGTTCCTTGCCCTCGGGGGTGGTGCGGACCTGGTGAGCGCGGTCCATCGCAGCGCGATGCTGCAACTCGAGGCCACCGACGAGATGCGCGGCCGCATGCAGGGCGTTTTCACCGTGGTGGTCGCGGGTGGCCCGCGGGTGGCCGACCTCGTGCACGGCTGGGGCGGCGCCGCCGTCGGACCCGCGATGGCCAGCGCCGTCGGCGGTGTGCTGGTTGTGCTCTTGACGGTGGCGATCGTCGTCTGGGTGCCCGGCTTCTGGCGTTACCGGACTCCCGCCGCCGCTGCTTCCGCTCCGCCGTCCGATGCTGTGGAGCAGCGCGATCCGGCGAAGACGTGAGTCATCCCAGCGATCAGCTGAAGATGTCGATGAAGTACTCGCGCGAATCCCAGCGGTCCAGGTGACCGACGAAGGTCAGATGCTCTCTCCGGCAGGAGAGGTGGATCGTCTTCGTCTCGGTGATCTGCCCGTTGTGGCGGGGTGATCAGGCCGAGCGCTGCCGGGTCGTCGGAAAGCTGAGCCGGTGTGTGTTCCTTGAGGTGGTCGGCGAGCTCTTGGGTGAGCCGGCGGACGTCCGCTTCGCTGCGGGTGGTCACCACGGTAAGCGTGTCGACGTGCTTGTTTTCCGGCATGGCCGGATCACGTCGACCCGGCCCTGCTTCCCGGGCGATCGGCGGCGGATGGCCCCGACGATCCACTGGACGAGGAGTTCGCAGCCGAGCAGGACGGCCAGGACGACCATCACCACGAGCCGGATGGCCAGCTCCACCAGGGTGAGGAGGAGCAGCACGATCCCCAGAGTCGGGTACAGCGCGAACAAGACGGTGCCGAACGGCAACAGTGCCCAGCTGCGCCCGTCGGGCAGCCGGTCTCAGGAGATGCGCCGCCAGCCGGAGGGGTACTCCCGCATGCTGTCGTCCGGCGATGCCGGTCGCGGTGCAGGCCGTTTCGGGGTGACTTCGGTGTAGCGGCGGTTCCTCAGCCAGAGGATGCCAAAGGCTGCGTGCGCCGCTGCCATGGCGAGATGCGGTGTTCGATCTGCCATTTCGCCCCGCAGAGTCGGCCGTAACAGCGTCGGTCGGCTCATATGGATCTTGATCTCAAGAACCAGGCTCGCGTGCCGTCGCGGTCCAGCTTCCCGGCAAGAGTGACGTATCCCTTTCCCCCGCCAAGGTGCACGGTTTTCCTGTCGGTGATCCACCCATGATGGTGGGCGATCAGGCTGCGCGCACCCGGATCGTCGACCAGATCCACAGGTGCATGGTGGATGAGGTAGGCGGCCAGTGCTTGGGTGAGGTTGCGTGCTTCGGGTTTGCTCTGCGTAGTGACGACCCAAAGGGTGGCGATGCACTCGTTCTCCGGCACGGTCCGGAGCACGTCGACCCGTCCTGGCCGGTGCGGTGTGAGCATGCGTATGGCACCGACGACCCACTGAATCACGATCTCGACGGCGGCGAAGATCGAGACGACCAGCGCGAGGGAGAACCGGATGGTTCCTTCGACCACGGTGAGGACGATCAAGAAAGCAGCGTAGACGCAGGCCAGAACGGCCACCAGCGCGGCAACGGTGATGGCCACCAAGATCGACTTGAGGTCGTCCGACGACTCCTCCTTCGGCTCCTTGGTTGCCTCGTCGTCCTTGCGGCTGGCTGGGGTGTCGCCCTTGTCCGGGGGCGGTGGTGCTGGGCGCTTCGGTGTGACCTCGCTGTAGCGGCGTGGCGCCCACCAGACGATCGCGATCGGCTGAATGAGGCGTCGCCAGGGCGCGATGCGGTACTCGACCTGCCACTCGACGTTTGCCGGGTCCTTGATCTTCAAGGCGGGTCGGAACAGCGTCGGTCGACGGGCTCGCTGTGGTTGCTGCGTGGTGGTCATGGCTGTGTCTGCTGATCGATGTGGTCGGCCGTCAATGACGAGATGGGTCCACCGGTCACGGGAAAACCCCGTTCCGCGCCATGCCGCAAGAGCGTCGGCCGGCGGATTCTCGTGGTTGCCGTGTGGTGGTCATTCCTCGTCCCAGGAGAACGTCTGGAATATCTCTTTCGCCAGGCCGGAAACGTGGGCCCAGTCCTCCGCGTTGTTGCTGCTGACTTCGATCACAGCGGTCTGCGGCAGGTTCGGGGAGGGGATCCAGGCGCTGAGGCTGCGGGAAGTCACCGTCACCGGGCCAGCCGGGGTGTCGTGCCGTGACGAGTGGGCTGTCTCCACCAGAACGGCTTGTCCGGCAGGCAGGGTCACCCGTCGGACGTCGTCGAACTTCTTCGCCGCGGAAAGCTTCTCGACCGACTCCAGGGCCTCGGTGACAGCGGAATGGCCGGTCTCTTCCAGATACGTGCTGACCAGGACCATGACCGGCCGAGAAGCTTCCGGCGAGCGATAGATGGCCGCCGAGACGTGAGCCGACCCGGTCACTCCCGCGGCCGCGCCGGTCGCGGCGAGCATGGCTGCTGTCTGCACGCTCCCCTCGGTGAGTTCAGCGGGGTTCTCGACACCGAGGGCCGCTTGCCACTCGTGGGCGAGCTGGATCAGCCGGTCTACCGACGGGGTACGTTCTCTCGGCAGTTCGACGAAACCTGCCGGCAACGTCACCGAACAGCTGGCGGATTCCATGCAATCGTTCCGTTCTCGATCGTGCCGTCAGCTTCTTTCCACCTTGTTGTCAGGCGAGTCAAGCGCCTCCCTCAGGCTGTCTCGGATCGGGTCGCCCACCTGTTCCCGGAGCTCTTTCTTGAGTGGATCGACGATGTGCTCCTGGAATTTCTCTTTGAGGGGATCCACCACATGTTCCTCGATCTTTTCTTTGGCGAAGTCTTTGACTTCGTCCATCGCCATGTCTTTCAGCGTTCCATAAGTGGCGCCGACAAGACTTCCCGCTGTGGTGTCAGGGTTGACGTTCGCCTTGATGCCTATCCGGTTCAGGTGCTTGTTCAGGCTTGCGACGTTGTCCAGGTGCGACTGTCGCGCGGTGTCGTGAATGATTTCAGATACTTTCCCTTTGCTGAGGTTTCGTGCCAGGTCATTGATGTTCGAGTAGTCGGCGGGCTGGATCTTCTTCAAGCCGACTTTTCGGAGGGTGTTCTTGACGGCCGTGTAGGCAGCGTCCTCGACCGCGTCTTCCACGGCGGTTTGCAGGCCTGAGATGGTTCGGCGGATGGTGCCACGGTTGGCCCACTTCACCGTCTTCGCGCCGGCCGTGCCGGTGTTGCCGAGCTTGGCGAACTTGCCGAGTTTTCCGCCCGGGAACGCGCCGAGCGCGTCCATCCCGATGTCGGCCCAGGAGACGTTCGCGCCTCCCGCCTTGGCGAGCAGTCTCGTTCCGGCAGCGGCGGCACTGAGGCCGGCAGCTGCCGCGGCCGTGACCGCGTTCACGCCCGGGATGAAGGCCGTGGCCAGGGCGAGTGCGCCCGCGACATCGGAGAGAAACGACAGGCAGTCGCCGATCTTGGCCAGTACGTCCGAGACGTCCGAGAGGAAGTCTCCGATGGCGTCGCCGATGTCGGAGAAGAAGTTTCCGATGGACTCGAGGATGCCGCTGACGTCGATCCATGGCAGGTCCGGGGCGATCTCCCGTGCCCGGTCGAGGGCGGCCGCCACGCGGATCGCCTCGTGGTCGTGCTGTTCGCGCAGTTGCTCGGCTCGGCGGCGGATGTCCTCCAGGTTCGCCCGGGCTCTTTCCAGCTCCGCCTGGGCGGCGTAGAGCCGTCGCTGCGCATTCTCCAGCTCCGGGCCGAGTTCGAAGATCTGGTCGACCAGGCCGAGGTCGGGATTCGCCTCCGCGCGGATGAGGTTGGCCATCGCCTTCGCCGCCTCGGCCTCCAACGACGCCGCTTTCCGCTGCATCTCGCCGAGGTCCTGTGCCCAGCCGGACAATGCCGAGGACGCGTCGTTGAAGGAGCTGTTCGCTTTGTCCAGATACTCCGGGAGTTCTTCGACGGTGTTCGCGAAGGCTTGCGCAGCCGTCCCGGTCCAGATTCCTTCCGATTTCCCCAGATTCTTCAGGTCCGTGTACGCCTCGCCCAGATCGCGAGCGATGTCCGAAAGGCAGTCGGCCAGAGTGTTGATCCGTTCGATGCTGCCGGGTGCCGGGTCGAATCCGAGCGCGAGAAACCCGGGCCGATCGATGTTGCCGGGTGCCGGGTCGGAGCCGAACGTGGAATCGAACATGGGATTCAGCTCCGCCATCACTCCCCCTCCAACCGGCGGGCGATGATCGAGTCGCCCGGGTCCGGGCCGGCACCTGCGACGTAGCCCTGCTGGCCCCCGCCAAAGGTGTCGCGGATGCTCTCGTCCAGCTCGCGGTAGACCCGGATCGCCTTCCGCAGGCCTTCGACGATGTCCCCGGTGAGGTCGCCGATCTCGTCGATGCCGTCTTCCCAGTCGTCCTGGAACGCCTCGGCCGCCCGGTCCAGCCGGGGATGCCCCAGGTCGGAGCAGCTGGCGTCGCGCAGCCGGTCGGTGGCCCTGGTCATGCGCTCCTCGGCGTGCTCCAGGGTGTGTGCCAAATGGCGTACTTCGGACAAATCGATGCTGAATCCGCCAGCCATCGGTAGTACCCCCTCGTTCTCCCTGCGCGCGAGAACAACACACGGCGAAAGCGCGTGCAACCGAATCCGGCGAAGTCAGCCCATCAGGTTCATCACATCCCGGCCGGGTCGACTCAGCGTGGTTCAGCCACGGTCACGCGGGGAAAAATCGGTCGGACGACGGTTCGATTCTTCGGATACTGAACGAGTGAAGCGCGAACAAGCGGAGTACGAGTGGACGGCCTACCCGTTCGGGTTGAAGGCCTCATGGCGCCTGGTGCTCGGCGTTCCGCGGCGCGTGGTCGACGCGGTGCGGTGGAACCGCAGTGTCATCCCGACCTGGCGTAGCTACGTCGTGGCCGGCCTTGTCGGCTTGGTGCTGGGGCTCGCCCTGTACTTCGCGTTCGCGTGGCCATGGTGGCCGTTCCCGGTCGCTGCGCTCGTCGTCACCGCGATCGCGTTCGCCGCGACCGCATTGACTTCGCCCGCAGCGCGCAGCAACACGGCAAGGGACCTCCGCGAGGCCGTGACGATCTCACCCGAACGTGCCTACCTGCGTCGTCGGCTGGACCAGGTGAAGCCGTACCTCAAGGCCGATGTGCCGATCTACGGCCTGCAGCCGGAATGGCAGGGCCTGCGGTATTTCGGTCTGTTGGAGGACGACGGTCGCCAGTTCGCCGGCTGGGGATTGACCCATCGGCTCGAGGACCCCGCGGAGCCGGAGCTCGAGGTGATCACGTACCGGACGCCGGTGTCGCGTGGCGAAGCGGTCGTCGAGGTCGCGGCGTCGGGTGATGACGACTTCGACGACCTGCTCGAGCGGTCGGAGGGGCAGTGGCGGACCCTCGTGGTGACGGTCGACGGCGAGGCGAGTGAGTTCTCCCTGCTGGCCCACCAGGACGAGTGGTGGGCGTATCGCACCATTGGCGGGCGGGGCGTCCTGCTGCACGGCATGCAGGGCTATCCGCGAGAAGGCATCGAACTCGCCCGCGTCCAGGACTTCACCCCCTACCTCGACGGCCACGTCGAGATGCTTCGCCGGCTCGGCACGGCGTAGTTCGGGTGGTTCGGCCATTGGACGATCGCGTCGTCCCGCGTGTTGGCGATCGGAAACGTTTCCCGGTCACCAGTGGCGTGTGGGAACCCGGGGCGGAAAGGCGTCGTCGGACCGAGTGCACAGTTCACGAACGGGGCATGATGAAACTGCGGTGGTCATGGCATCCAGCTGACCGTTGTTCGTGGTCGCGGTGGGTTGCACCTTTCGTGTTGGGGCTGGCTGTTCTGGCGGGGTGTTCCGACGGCGGTGCGCATGGCGAGGTCGATCCGCTCGACGCGCCGGAGGTCACGACGCCGCTCGATCCGGCGGATTTCACGGACAACCCGTGTCGTCTGGTCCCGGAAGAAGTGTTGCGGGAAAACGAATTGTCGCCGGAGGGGAAGCCGAACCCGGACTACAGTGAAGATCTCGGGAAGTTCGAGAAGTTCAAGGCGCCGGGGTGCACGTGGAACGCCGAAGGGCTTCGCGTGTACTTCGTGACCCTCCGAATCAGGGACTACTCCGACTCCACCTACAAAGGAATCGCAAACGCCTACCACGGTAAGCAGACCGGCTGGTATCACGACGTGCGGCCATGGCAAGTGCCTGGGCGGCCAGGCAATCCCGCGGTCGTGGCGCAGGATCTCGAGGACGAATCGTCGTGCAAGGCGATTGTCGGGCTGACCAAGGACCTCGCCCTGGAGTTCTTGCTCTTGGATGCGCACAACGACGTCGGCGGGTGTGACCGCACCAAGAGCCTTGCCGAGGCAGCCGTCAAGACGCTGGTCGAACACCACGAAAAGAGCGGCACGTAGCGCTGAGTCGTCGGCTCCTACCGGGCCGCAGCCGGTGGCAGCGCAGGTAGGCGGGCGATCCGAGCATCATCGCGCAGGCCGGGCCGCCGTGCCCGCGCGCGATGCCGGAGTCGGCGGGCGTCCTGGCTTGTCGACGGGACGCGCCGTCCTTGGGGTGGCGCGTCCCACCGGCGGCTGTCCCATCCGCAAGACGGGCAGGCTCACGACGACTTCCGCAGCTCTCGCGCGATCACCAGCCGCTGGATCTGGTTGGTGCCCTCGAAGATCTGCGGCACCTTCGCCTCCCGCATGTACCGCTCCACCGGGAAGTCCCTGGTGTAGCCGGCGCCGCCGAGGATCTGCACCGCGTCGGTGGTGACCTTCATGGCGTTGTCCGTGGCGATCAGCTTCGCGATCGCCGCCTGCCGCGCGAACGGCATGCCTCGGTCCCTGCGGCGGGCCGCATCGAGGTAGGTCGCCCGCGCCGACTCCACCGCGGCGGCCATGTCCGCCAGCATGAACTCCACGCCCTGGAAGTCGATGATCGGCCGGCCGAACTGCGTGCGCTCCTTGGCGTACGCCACCGCTTCGTCCAGCGCCGCCTGGGCGAGGCCGACCGCGCACGCGGCGATCCCCAGCCGTCCGGACGCCAGCGACTCCAGCGCGATGCGCAGCCCCTGCCCCTCGTCGCCGATGCGCCGCTCCACCGGGACGCGCGCGTCGTCGAAGATCATTTGGGCAGTCGTGGAGGCCGTCATGCCCATCTTCTTCTCGGGCTCGGCCGCGCTCAGCCCTTCCGTCTCGGCGTCCACCAGCAGGCACGTGATGCCTTTGCCGCCGTCCGGGGAGGTGCGGACCATCGTGGTGTAGAAGTCCGCTTCGCCGCCGTGCGTGATCCACGCCTTCGTGCCGTTGATCACATATTCGTCCCCGGAGTGAACTGCTCTGGTGGACAGCGCTGCGGCGTCGGAACCGGCGTGCGGCTCCGACAGCGCATACGCGCCGAGCAGGTCACCGCCCAGCATGGCCGGCAACCACTTGTCACGCTGTTCATCAGTCCCGTAGTGCGCGAGGGCGTAGCACGACATGGTGTGCACGGACAGCCCGACGCCCACCGACATCCACGCCGTGGCGATCTCCTCCAGCACCTGGAGGTACACCTCGTACGGCACGTCCCCGCCGCCCCAGCGCTCCGGGTAAGGCAGTCCGAGCAGGCCAGATTTGCCCAGCAGCCGGAACTGCTCGCGCGGGAACCTGGACTGTTCCTCGTACTCGGCGGCCAGCGGGGCCAACTCCTCGCGGGCGATCTCCCGCGCCAGCGAGACCAAGTCCTCGGCCTCGGTGGAAGGCAGCAGACGCTCGGCAGGCATGGCGCTCCCTTGCGACTTCATGCGAACAGCTGGTCGCTAAAGACTACCGAGCGCCCCTGTCCCAAGACCTAGTGGACGACAGAGTGAGTTGTCTCACCCGATCGGATCGTGATCGTGGTGACGGATAGTCGTCGGCGTGCTGCGGGGATCGGCGATGTTCAGCTAGGTTAGGGCCGAATCCCCAATCCACGTGAGAGGACCACCCATGTCCGACGCCGCAGCCAAGCCGAGCAGCGAAGAGACAGCGACGCTGCGTGTACCGGGTGGCGAGCATGTCATGAACATCGTGCCGGCTACCGAAGGCGCGTCCGGCATCGAACTTGGCAAGCTGCTGGCCTCCACCGGGTACATCACCCTGGACCCCGGCTTCGTTAACACCGGGGCGGCATCGTCGGCGATCTGCTACATCGACGGCGAGGCGGGGATCCTGCGCTACCGCGGTTACCCGATCGAGCAACTCGCCGAGCAGTCGACGTTCATGGAAGTGTCGTACCTGCTGATCTACGGCGAACTTCCGACCAGGGAGCAGCTCGACGCCTTCACTGACCGGGTTCGGCGGCACACGTTGCTGCACGAGGATCTGAAGCGGTTCTTCGACGGCTTCCCGCGCGACGCGCACCCGATGCCGGTGCTGTCCAGCGCGGTGTCCGCGCTGTCGACCTTCTACCAGGACTCGCTCGACCCGTTCGACGCCGAGGCCGTGGAGCTGTCCACGGTGCGCCTGCTGGCGAAGGTGCCGACGCTGGCGGCTTACTCGTACAAGAAGTCGATCGGGCAGCCGTTCCTCTACCCGGACAACTCGCTGAGCCTGGTGGAGAACTTCCTCCGAATGACGTTCGGGCTGCCTGCCGAGCCCTACGAGCCGGACCCCGAGGTGGTCAAGGCGCTGGATCTGCTGTTCGTCCTGCACGCCGACCACGAGCAGAACTGCTCGACGTCCACCGTGCGCCTGGTGGGTTCGTCCGAGGCGAACTTGTTCGCCAGCATCTCGGCGGGCATCAACGCGCTGTTCGGTCCGCTGCACGGCGGGGCGAACCAGGCGGTGCTGACCATGCTGGAGGGCATCCGCGACGAAGGCGGCGATGTCGACCAGTTCGTCACCCGGGTGAAGAAGAAGGAAAAGGGCGTGCGCCTGATGGGCTTCGGCCACCGGGTGTACAAGAACTACGACCCGCGCGCCAAGATCATCAAGCGGACCGCGGACGAGATCCTCAACAAGCTCGGCAAGAGCGACGAGCTGCTGGACATCGCCGTCCGGCTGGAGGAGCGCGCGCTGTCCGACGAGTACTTCATCGAGCGCAAGCTGTACCCGAACGTCGACTTCTACACCGGCCTGATCTACCGGGCGCTCGGCTTCCCGACCGAGTACTTCACCGTGCTGTTCGCCCTCGGGCGGCTGCCCGGCTGGATCGCGCACTGGCGGGAGATGATGAGCGACCCGGCACGCAAGATCGGCAGGCCCCGGCAGGTCTACACCGGCTACGGCCTGCGCGACTACGTGCCCATCGACCAGCGCTGATCGGCGCGAACAGCGCACACCCAGCCGATGCGTCACGGCCCGCGGCGCCCGAGTGGCCCGCGGGCCTTCGTCGTTCGGCCGTGTCCCGTTCAGCGGGTTCCGCGCAGCGCGTCCCGCACCCGCATGCGGCTTCCGGTGTGCAGCACCGCATTGTGATACACCCGGCCGCCGAGCCAGGTCAGCGCCACCACGGCGGCAAGCGTGACGATCAGCGACAGGGCGATCTCCCACCCGGCGACCTGGCCTGCGGTGATCCGCCCCGGCATGATCACCGGCGACAGCAACGGCACGTGCGACAAAGCCGCCACACCCGTGCCGTCCGGGTTCTGCAGCATCAGGTTCAAGCCGACCACGAAGCCCAGCGTCAGCACGATCGTCACGGGCGTGACGACGGACTGTACGTCCTCCTGCCGAGAGACCAGCGAGCCGGCCGCAGCGAACAACGTGGCGTACAAGAAGAAGCCGACCACGTACCAGACCACACCCCAGATCAGGGCGCCGATGGCGACACCGGACAACGTCACCACACCGCTGGCGACGGCCATGACCAGGCCGACGCCGGCGACGATCACCAGCTGCGCCAGCCCGACCAGCCCGATCCCCACGACCTTCCCCAGCAGCAGCTGCCACGGCTGCACGGTGGCCAGCAGGATCTCCACCACCCGGCTGGCCTTCTCCTCGACCACCCCCTGGGCGACCATGGTCCCGTACGTGCTGATCGCCATGAACAGCAGGAACACCATGATCAGGCCGATGCCGAGCCGCTGGCCGTGTTCCGCGCCGGCCGGCGCGACCGTGGTCACCTCGACGTCCGCCTGGCTTGCCTGGGCGAGCACCGCCCGCGGATCGGTCACCCCGGCCTTGGCCAGTTCCCCGGTGAGGATCTGCTGCCGGGCGATGTCGATCAACACGGCACGCAGGCGGTCGTCGAGCTCGGAGCGCACCAGCACCTCGGGTTCGGCCGGGTTGCCGAACACCACCGCGTCCAGCTCGTCGGCCTCCAGCTTGGCGCGCGCCGCCGTGCGGTCGCCGACCTGGGTGGTGTGCACTTCGAGCCCGACCGCCTTCCCGGCGACCTGCAACGGTCCGGCGATGCTGGTGGCCTGGCCGGTCAGGCCGACGTCGACCCGGTGCGCGTCGCTGAACAGGGACGCTTGCAGCAGCAGGTAGCCGGCCAGCACGGCGATGATCACCGCGGTCGACATCACGAACGACCGCGTGCGCAGCCGGGTGTCGATCTCGCGTTGCGCGACGAGCCGGACCGCGGTCGCCGGTGCGACCTCGGTGTGCGAGCGGGCCAGTTCACGCATGACGACTCCCACCGCCGTCCTCGGTCACCACGGCGCGGAACAGCTCCACCAGCGACGGCCGGTGCCTGGTGAATCCGGTGACCGGCCCGGTGGCCAGGGCGGCATGCAGCACGGCCTGATCGTCGGCACCCGGGGCCAGCCGCAGCACGGTCCGCGGCCCTTCCTCCGCGACGACCGTCACGCCGGGCAGGTTGGCGGCCCAGCCGGGCTCCGCCTGCGGTGCGACCACCTCGAGCTCGGCACCCGCCGAGGCGGTCAGTTCCTCGACCGATCCGACCGCCACCATGTGGCCGCCCGCGATGATGCCGATCCGGTCGCACAACCGCTCGACCAGATCGAGCTGATGGCTGGAGAAGACGACCGGCACACCGCGCGCGGCCTCTTCCCGCAGCACGTCGCTCATCACGTCCACCGCGACCGGATCCAGCCCGGAGAACGGCTCGTCGAGCACCAGCAGGTCCGGCTCGTGCACCAGGGCGGCGGCCAGCTGCACTCGTTGCTGGTTGCCGAGGCTCAGCTTCTGCACCTCGTCGCCGCGGCGGTGGTCCAGTCCGAGCCTGCCGAGCCAGCGCTGGGTGGCGGCCCGCGCGTCGACGCTGCTCAGCCCGTGCAGTTCGGCCAGGTAGACCAGGTGGTCGGCGACCTTCATCTTCGGGTACAGCCCGCGTTCCTCGGGCATGTAGCCGATGCGGGTGCGCACCTGCCGCGTGATCGGTGCGCCGCCGAAGGTGACCTCGCCGGCGTCCGGGTTGAGCACCCCGAGCACGATCCGCATCGTGGTGGTCTTGCCCGCGCCGTTGCTGCCGACGAACCCGAACAGCTCGCCCGGGCGCACCGTGAAGCCCACGTCCCGCAGGGCGACCACCTGTCCGAAGCGCTTGTGCAGCCCGCTGATGGCCAGCGTGTGCTCGGGCACGGCAACCTCCAGCTCCGCGGTGGGCCCAGGCGTGGACGGGGTTACGCGCGCAATGATCGCGTACCGTCGGTGGGTCGTCGTCGCCGGGTCGGTGCCATGCCTTCGCAATCAGCGGCTGGCGCGGCCGCAACCGGCCGAACCGGCGGTCGCGTCCGGGGCATGCGGGCCAGGTGCGACCGGTGGCTTCCCGGTGCGCGACCGGCGCAATTCACCATCGCGTTCGGCGCAGCGGCCTGCTGAGCCGTCCGGCGAACGGCGAGGGCCGAGCCGCCGTGCCGATCGCGCGACGACTCGGCCCTCGGCCGGAGTCGATGCACCCGCCGCCCGCGGGGCTACTTCACCGTCTCGACGGTCAGCTCCCCTTGTGCGTGCCGGGCGCGCAGCCGCTTCTTGTCGAACTTGCCGACCGAGGTCTTGGGCACCTCGTCGATGAACGTCCAGTACTCCGGCAGCTGCCACTTGGCCACCTTGTCGACCAGGAACTCGCGCAGCTCCGCGGCGGTCACCGACTGGCCTTCCTTGATCACCACGGCCACCAGCGGCCGCTCGTCCCACTTCTCGTCCGGGATGCCGACCACCGCGGCCTCGGCCACCGCCGGGTGCGCCATGACGTGGTTCTCCAGCTCCACCGACGAGATCCACTCGCCGCCGGACTTGATCACGTCCTTGGCCCGGTCGGTCAGCGTCAGGAAGCCGTCCGGGGTGATGTGCCCGACGTCGCCGGTGCGCAGCCAGCCGTCGTGGAACTTCTCCGGGTCCGGGTCGCGGTAGTAGGCGGCGGCGATCCACGGTCCGGCCACCTCGAGCTCGCCGACGCTCTTGCCGTCCCACGGCAGCTCCTTGCCGTCCGCGCCGATCAGCCTGGCCTGCACGCTGGCCGGGAAGCGGCCCTGGGTGTAGCGGTAGGCCCACTCCTGCTCGCCCGTGACGCCCCGCGGCGGCCGAGCCACGCTGCCCAGCGGCGACGTCTCGGTCATGCCCCAGGCGTGCACGACACGCACGTTGTGCTTCTCCTCGAACGCGTGCATCAGCGACGGCGGCACGGCCGAACCGCCCACCACGACCTCCCGCAGGTGGGAGATGTCCTGGGGATTCTGCTCCAGGTACTGCAGCAGGCCCTGCCACACGGTGGGCACCGCCGCGGCGAACGTCGGCTTCTCCGCCGCCAGGATCTTGGCGATCGGCTCGGGCTGCAGGAACCGGTCCGGCATGACCAGCGAGGCGCCCGACATGAACGCCGCGTACGGCAGGCCCCAGCTCATCGCGTGGAACTGCGGCACGATGGCCAGCGTCTTGTCCCGCTGGGACAGCGCCATGCCGTCGGTCATGCAGACCTGCATCGAGTGCAGCCAGATCGACCGGTGCGAGTACACCACGCCCTTCGGGTCGCCGGTGGTCCCGGACGTGTAGCACATCGCGGCCGCGGTGTTCTCGTCCAGCGACGGCCAGTCGAACTCCTCCGGCTGGGCGGCCAGCAGGTCCTCGTAACCGTGCACCTCGACGCCGTCCGGTGCCTGCACCGTGCTCGGGTCGCCGTTGGCCACCACCACGTGACGCACCGTGGTGAACTTCGGCAGCTGCTGGTTCAGCAGCGGCACCAGCGTCCCGTCGACGATGATCACGTAGTCCTCGGCGTGGTTGACCACGTAGATCAGCTGTTCGGGGAACAGGCGGATGTTCAGCGTGTGCAGCACCGCGCCCATCGACGGCACCGCGAGGTAGGCCTCGAGATGCTCGTTGTTGTTCCACATGAACGTGCCGACGCGCTGGTCGGAGTCCACCCCGAGGCTGCGTAGCGCGTGCGCCAGCTGAGCTGAACGGCGACCGATCTGCGCGTACGTCGCTACCCGAGACTCGCTGCCGGTCCAGGTGGCCACCGTGCTGCTGCCGTGCACGGTCGAGCCGTAACGCAGCAACTGTGCGATCGACAGCGGCACGTTCTGCATAGTTCCGAGCATCGGACTTGCCTCCCGAACGATCGTTTGTGTGCCGCGAGCCTAATCCCCGTCCCCCTGCCTCAAAAGGGGGGAAATCGCCCGGTCAGGCGGCCAAAACCGGTCGTGAGCATGGCGTGTCGGTTGCGCGGGTACCTGACAGGTGGCGTTTACTGGGGGAACGCACCCTCCCGGGCACGACAGCGGCACAGGCATCCGCACCCGGATGGGTGACCGGATAGGAAGGATCAGTACGTTGGCTCTGCCCACGTTGACTCCCGAGCAGCGCGCTGCGGCGCTGGCGAAGGCCGCCGAGGCCCGCAAGGCGCGGTCGGAACTGCTCGCGGCGATCAAGTCCGGCGAGAAGAGCATCGAGAACGTGCTCAAGGCCGCCAAGGACGACAAGACCATCGGCAAGACCAAGGTCGCGCAGCTGCTCAAGGCGGTGCCAGGGCTCGGCGCGGTGAAGGTCGCCGCCTTGATGGAGCAGGCCGGCATCGACAAGGACCGGCGGGCCGCCGGCCTGGGTGCGCGGCAGCGTGAGGCGCTGCTGGCGGCGCTGAAGTAGGCCGGCCGGATCCTCGTCGCGGTGGGGCGCGCCAGGCCATGGTCCGGCGCGGCCTGCCGAGTGGTCGTTGCCCGGGTCACGTGCGGCCCGGGCGCCGGGGAGCCGCGTGCCAGAATCGTCGGGTGACCGATACCGCGCGCGCTGAGGTGACCGATCCGGCCAAGCTGCTGGACGGTTACCGGGCGGGCGAGTTCGCGTTCGCCACGCCGGAGCGCACGCTGCTGGCCGTCGGTGCCGACCGTGAGCTGACCGGCACCGACGTGGTCGCGCTGGACGATGCGCTCCCCGCGGAATTCGCCACGGCGGCGACACCGATCGCGGTCGGCGTCCTGCCGTTCGGCGACAGCGCGCCCGCGCGGCTGACCATCCCGAGCCATTTCCATTGCACCGGGCCGGCGCATGCGGCGATGGCCGGCAGGCCGGACCGGGTGCTGAGCGCGCCCGCGCGGATGATCGCGGTGCCGTCGGAGCAGCAGCACCAGGAGGCGGTGGCCGAGGCGGTGCGGCTGTTGCGGCAAGGACAGCTGAACAAGGTCGTTCTGGCTCGCGCGCTCGACGTCACGTTCCACGCGCCGGTCGACCCGGCGGCGCTGCTGCACAACCTGGTCTCCGGGAATCCGACCGGTTTCACGTTCGCGGCGCCCTTGCCCGGCCCGCGGTCGGCCACGTTGATCGGGTCCACCCCGGAGCTGCTGGTCCGCCGGGTGGGCAATCGGGTGTTCGCGCACCCGCACGCCGGTACCGCTCCCCGCTCCAGCGACCCGGTCGAGGATGCGGACAACGCCGCGCGGCTGGTCGCATCGAGCAAGGAGCGCACCGAGCACGCCCTGGTCGTCGAAGCCGTCGTGGAGGCGCTGCGTCCGTTCTGCCGGAGCATGTCGGTTCCCGCCGAGCCGTCCTTGACGTCGACGCCTGCTGTCTGGCACCTCGGCACGGCGATCACCGGTGAGTTGTCCGAGTCGGGCTCCGACGCCAGCGCGCTGCGGCTGGCCGCGGCGCTGCACCCGACGCCTGCGGTGTGCGGGACACCGACTGCCGCGGCTCGCGAGCTGGCCGAGAAGCTTGAACCGTTCGACCGCGACTACTACGCGGGCGCGGTCGGCTGGGTGGATGCCGCGGGAGACGGCGAGTGGGCGGTCAGCATCCGATGTGCTGAGGTCGACGGGGAAAGGATGCGGCTGTACGCCGGTGGAGGCATCGTCGCCGCGTCCGATCCGGCGGCGGAGCTCGCCGAGACGTCGGCGAAATTCGCGACGCTGCTGCGCGCCCTGGGTATCACCGCGACGGCTTGAGTTCGCCGAAGTCCGCCGCGCGCCACCATCGCTGGTTCACGGTGAGGCCGTTCGCGGTGAGCGCGGCGACCGCGGCCGCATAACCCTGGCCGGCGTCGAGATCGACGATTGCCGTCGTGGCTGGGTCCAACGCGTCGTGGGCGCTGGCCAGCAACGCAGGCGGGGCCTCCGGCGGCGCGAGCGTGATGCTCCTCAGCGGCACCTTCAGGCCGAGACCGGTGGCTTTCATGAGCGCTTCCTTGCGTGCCCAGTAGGTGAAGAACAGCCGTGCGCGTTCCGCGGCCGGCCGGCCGGCGACGGCGTCCAGCTCGGCGTCGGACAGCGCATAGTTCAGCAGGTCGTCGCCGCTGGAGCGGGAGGTGGACTCGACGTCCAGCCCGATCGACGTGCCGACGGCGACCGCCAGCCCGACCCGTTGGCCGGCGTGCGAGATGGACAGCTCGAGGTCGTTGCCGGGTATGCGTGGCTTCCCGTGCTGCTTGCCGCAGTCCGGGCAGGTCGCATCCAGCTCGACCGACGTCGGCGGGACACCGAGATACCTTCCGGCGACGGTGCGGGCAAGCACGCGGCCGGTCAGGAAGCGCAGGCGGTCGGCAGGCTGGCGATACGCCTCGTACCGGGTGCGCTCGGCCGGAGCGAGCATCGCGAGCCAGGTGCTGGCGGCGCCGGCGGGGAGTGGCGTAGCCCACCACACATCACACGCCACGGCTTTCGACACGCTGTTAAGTTACGCCAGAAACGCACCGGTAACCGGGAGGGCTTGATGGCTGATCTGAATGGTCGAGTCGCAGTGGTGACGGGAGCGGCGCGCGGCATCGGCGCGGCGACGGCACGGCGCCTGGCCGCCGACGGCGCGGCGGTCGCGGTGCTGGACCTCGACCCGGCGGCTGCCGAGCCAACCGTCTCGGCCATCACGCAAGCCGGCGGCAAGGCGATCGCCGTCGGGGCCGACGTCAGCGACGAGGACGCGGTCAAGGCCGCGTTCCAGCGCGTGGCCGACGAGCTCGGCCCGATCGGCATCCTGATCAACAACGCCGGCGTCACCAGGGACAACCTGCTGTTCAAGATGTCCGCCGACGACTGGGACACCGTCATGGGGGTGCACCTGCGCGGCGCGTTCCTGTGCAGCAGGGCGGCCCAGTCGTACATGGTCGAGCAGAAGTGGGGCAAGATCGTCAACACCTCGAGCGTGTCCGCGCTCGGCAACCGGGGGCAGGCCAACTACTCCGCGGCCAAGGCCGGGTTGCAGGGCTTCACCAGGACGCTGGCGATCGAGCTCGGGCCGTTCGGCATCAACGTCAACGCGGTCGCACCGGGCTTCATCGCCACCGAGATGACCGACGCGACGGCGCGGCGCCTCGGGCTGAGCCCGGAGCAGCTGCGCGAGGAGACCGCGAAGGTGACGCCGCTGCGTCGCGTCGGGGCCCCGGAGGACATCGCCAACGTGGTGGCGTTCCTGTGCAGCGAGGACGCCTCGTTCGTGACCGGGCAGACGATCTACGTCGACGGCGGCCGCAAGCTGTAGCCGCTCAGATCTTGATGCCCCACGTGCTGCGGGCGATGGCGCGGCACCGGTCCATGTCCGGCTGTGCCGGGGCCGGGCTCGCGCCGACCGTCCGCAGCACCAACGCGGCGTAATGCACGCCGATGTCGTGCAGGGTGAGCGGACCGCGCGGCGAGTACCAATGCGCGACGCCACTGCACATCTGCAGCAGCGCGCGCCTGGTGACGCCGTTCTCGTCGGGCAGGAAGACACCCTGCTTCTGCCCTTCGGCCAGCACGTCGGACCAGATCTGCTCGTAGGCGTCCCGCTGTTCCACGACGCGGCGGCGGATCCTCGGTGACAGCGCGCGCAGCTCGTTGTCGACTACCGCCGTTTCCTTGGCGTGGGCGGCGTGCGCGATGGTGTGCAGCGCGGCCAGCCTGCCCAGCTTCTCCTGGGGGTCGTCGGTGTCGTTGGTGGCCTCCTTGGCCGCCGACAGCAGCCGATCCAGGCAGTCCGCCATGATGTCGGCCAGCAGGTCTTCCTTGGTCCCCATGTAGTGGTACAGGCTGGCCGAGGAGAGCTTGGCCGCGTCGGCCAGCTCGCGGATGCCGACCCCGTGGTAGCCCTTGGCGGCGAACAGCCGCACGGCGGCTTTGCGGACCCGGGTGTGCGTGGTGTTCACAGCCATGCCCGCGCCACCCTGTCGTAGGCGCCGGCCAGCGGGTCGGCGGACTTCAGTCGTCCCTTGGCCACTCGCTCGGATGCTGTCATCGGCAATTCGTCGACCACCTTCCAGTAGCGCGGCACTTTGAAGTAGGCGAGTTTGGCGGCGCAGTGCTCGGCGAGCTCGTCCGGCGTCGGGTCGGCACCGTCGGCCGGGACGACAAACGCCTCCACTTCTTCTCCACGGATCTCGTCCGGTACTCCGATCACTGCCGCCAGCCGCACACCCGGATGCAGCAACAAGGCGCGTTCGACTTCGTCGGCGGAGATGTTCTCCCCGCTGCGGCGGATCATGTCCTTGGTGCGGCCGACGTAGTAGATCCGGCCGCGGTCGTCCATGCGCACCAGATCGCCGGTGTGGAACCAGCCGTTGCGGAACGCTCGCGCGGTGTCGTCCGGGCGCTGGTGGTAGCCGAGCATCAGGCCGACCCCGCGGATGGCCAGCTCGCCGGTCTCGCCGCGAGGTACCGGCCGGTCGTCCGGGCCGAGCACGGCCACTTCCCGTCCCGGCACCGGGGTTCCGATGCACCCGGTCCCGACCACCTCGTCGTGGTCCTGTGGGCGCACCCGGATGTCCGCGCCGGTCTCGGTCATCCCGAACGCCTCGAACCACGGCACGCCCCAGCGTTCCTCGAGCCTGCTGTGCAGCTCGCCCGGGATCGCCGACGCGTGGACCGCACGGACGCGGTGTCGCTTGTCCTCCTCGGACGGCGGCTGGCGCAGCAGCAGCGTCGGCATCATGCCAAGGCAGTAGAACCAGGTGACACCGTGTTCCCGCACCTTGGACCAGAACGTGGACGGGTGGAAGCGGTCCAGCACGACCAACCGTGCCCCGGACGCCAGGCCGACGGCGACATGCCACTGCGGGTCGATGTAGTGGAACGGCTGGGCGGTGAGCATGACGTCGTCGGAGCGGAGCCACGGGTGCTCGGTGATCATCCCGCGGGCCAGCGTGGTCCAGTACCGGTGCGGCAGCACGCAGCCCTTGGGGGCGCCGGTGGTGCCCGACGTGTACTGAATGTTGACCGGTTGCTCGCCCGCAGGCAGTGGCAGCTCGGGTTTCGGCTTGCCTGCCGGCAGTTCGCCCGGGGTGAGTACGCGCTCGACACCGGCCTTCGGGGCGATCACCCGCAGCATCTCGACGAACTCCGGGGCGCCGACCACCACCCGGGCGCCGGCGTCGGCGAGCACGTGCGAGCCGTCCAGCTCCCGGTAGTTGACGTTCACCGGGACCATGGCCGCACCCAGCTTGGCCGTGGCCAGCCAGAGCAGGGGGAACTCCGGGCAGTTGCGCAGCATGAGCGCGACCCGGTCACCCGGGGACACGCCCAGGCTCGCCAGCGCCCCGGCGAACTCGTCGCTGCGCGCGTGCACCTCGGCGAACGTGAGCGAGCGGGGTTCTCCGCCGGTGTCGAACACCCATGCCGTGCGGTCCGGCCACGACTCGGCGGCCCGGGCCGTCAGGCGTGCCAGATCGTCGATGCCGGTCAGATCGGTCATTCCGCCCTCCGGGTGCGGAAACGCTCGGCGGACTCGGCTACTTCCGCGGCGGTGTCGGTGATCAGCGCGTGCGCGACTTCCAGCTCCAGCGCGGCGTCCAAGGCGGAGTCGATGCCGGCGTCCAGCGCCCGCTTGGCCAGCGTCACCGCGTAGGCCGGTTTCTGCGCGATCGCCCGCGCCCAGCGCAGCGCTGTCTCCCTGGCGTCCGGCACGACCGCGTTCACCAGACCGAGCCGGGCCGCCTCCGCGGCGTCGACGCGTTCGCCGAGCAGGAGCAGTTCCTTGGCCTTGAGCGGTCCGACGAGCAGCGGGAGGAGTCGGGAGATCCCGCCGGTCACGCTCAGGCCGAGCCCCGCCTCCGGGAAAGCGAACTGCGCGTCCTCGGCGGCCAGCACCAGGTCGCAGCCGAGCGCGAATTCCGCCCCGGCGCCGATGGCGTAGCCGTGCACGGCGGCGATCACCGGCTGGGGCAGCTCACGGATCCGGCGGGTCACCTGCTGCAGCCGTTCGATGCGGCGCCGGGAATCACCGCCCGCCGGGGGTTCCTTCAGGTCGTATCCGGCGCAGAAGGCCCGGCCCGCGCCGGTCAGCACGACCGCGCCCGCGTCGCTGCCCGCGACCTCCGCCAGCCGCGCCAGCAGGTCGTCCACCAGTGCGGGAACGACCGCGTTCAGTCGCTCGGGCCGATTGAGGGTCACCACCGCGACGCCGTCGGTGAACCGGAGCGCCACGGTGTCCGATGTCCGAACCGCCATGCAGCCGAGTCTAGCCGGACGATCGATCGATCGATAGGCTGAACGGCATGCGGGTCGACGTGGTCTACACGGGAGCGCGGGTACTCACCGGACCGGACTTCCGCCCGGCCGACGCGGTGGCGGTGCACGCCGGGCGCGTGGTGGCGCTGGGCGTTGATGCGGCTGAGCTGGACGCGCGGAGCCGGATCGATCTCGGCGGTGCCGTCGTGGTGCCGGGCTTTCACGACGCGCACAACCACATGGCCTGGTACGGCATGCAGTTGACGGCACTGGACTTGAGCGAGCGGACGTGCCGCAGTGTCGACGACGTCTACGCCGCGGTGGCGAAGGCCGCCGCCGAGCAGCCGCCGGGCAGCTGGATCATCGGCAGCGGCTACGACCAGAACAAGCTCGCCGGGGGACATCCCACGGCCGAGGGGTTGGATCGGGTGGCCGGGGAGCATTTCGTCCAGCTCAAGCACACGTCCGGGCACATGTGCGTGGTGAACTCCGCGGTGCTCCGGCAGCTGGATCTGGCCAACGTGCCGACCGGTGGCGACGTGGTGCGGGACGCCGAGGGGCGGCCGACCGGGCTGCTGCGGGAGCAGGCGCAGCGGCTGCTCGATCCGCTCAGGTACCCGGTGCCGCTGGAGGACGTGACGCGCGGCATCGCCCTGGCAAGCGAGCGGTATCTGGCGGAGGGGATCACCAGCGTTCAGGAAGCCGGCATCGGCAGGGGGCTGGTCGGCAACACGCCGATCGAGCTCGCGGCCTATCAGCAGGCGCGCGAGGCCGGGCAGCTCGGCGTGCGCACGACGCTCATGGTGGCGGCGCAGTCCCTGCGCGAGCTGGACCACGCGCCGTCCGACGACGTGGTTTTCGGGCTGGACCTGGGTATCCGGACGGGCTTCGGTGACGACTGGCTGCGCATCGGCCCGATGAAGCTGTTCTCCGACGGCTCGTTGATCGGCCGGACGTGCGCGATGCACGAGCCGTTCGAGGGCGAGCCGGACAACCGCGGCTATTTCCAGATGCCCGAGGAGGACATCGCCGAGACGATCCGCAAGGCGCATCGCTCGGGCTGGCAGATCGCCACGCACGCCATCGGCGATCGCGCGGTCAGCGTGGTCCTGGACGCCTACGCCGCCGCGCTGGCCGAGTTCCCGCGGCGGGATCATCGGCATCGCATCGAGCACTGCGGGGTGATCGGCGACGCGGACGTGGCCCGGCTGGCCGAACTGGGCGTGATCCCGGTGCCGCAGGGCAGGTTCGTGAGCGAACTCGGCGACGGCATGCGGGCCGCGCTCGGGCCGTCACGGGAGGACCACTGCTATCGCGTGCGCAGTTTCCTCGCCGCCGGATGTGTGGTCCCCGGCAGTTCGGACCGGCCGGTGGTGGACGGGGCGCCGCTGCCGGGGATCGTGGACATGGTCCGCCGCCGCACGTCGAGCGGGGTGCTGTTGGGCGCGGACGAGCGGGTCAGCGCAGCCGAGGCGCTGCGCGCCTACACGTTCGGGTCGGCTTTCGCGTCGTTCACCGAGGCGGATCGGGGCACGATCGAGGTGGGCAAGCTCGCGGACTTCGCGGTGCTGTCCCACGACCCGACCGATCCGGAGACGTTGGACGAGGTGCGCGTGCTGGCCACCGTGGTCGGCGGCGACATGGTGTTCGAAAGGAGCGGGGATGCCGGTACGTGACGCCGGGCCGAACGACATCGAGGAGATCTGCGCGCTGATCGAGGAGCACGCGGAGTACGAGGGCAAGCCCGATCTCAAGCTGGACCGGGCCGAGATGGCCACGTACTTGTTCGGTGACGACCCCAAGGCGTGGGTGGTGCTGGCCTACCCCGATGGGCAGCCGGAGACGGTTGCCGGCTTCGCGTTCTGCTGCTGGAACTTCTCGACGTGGCAGGGCAAGCCCGGCATCTGGATGGACGACTTGTACGTCCGGCCGCAGTTCCGCCGCCTGGGCCTGGCCACCGAGCTGCTGCACGAGCTGAAGTCGCGCACCGACGGCCGGGTCGAGTGGGAGATGCAGGTCGACAACGACAAGGGCAAGGCCTTCTACGCGCGGCTGGGCGCCCAGCCGGTGCCGGGGTGGATCCGCTACCGGTGGATTTAGCCGCTTCGCCGGCGCGGCGTGGCGATCCGCCGCCAGGCTTCCCATGACGGAGCCCGGTATGGGGTCGACGGTGCAGGAAACCCGGATCTGACCAGGCCTGATTAAGGTGAAGGTATGCCGGAGGCGAAGCGGCGCTCGGCGTCGATCGAGGACTACGTGCGGGTGATCTACGGCCTGGTGGAACGGGGCGAGCAGGTCACCAACACGTCGTTGGCTGCGCGCATGTCGGTCAGCCCGTCCTCGGCGTCGGGCATGGTGACCAAGCTGGCGCAGCAGGGCCTGGTCGCGCATGCCCCGTATCGCGGCATCGAGTTGACCGCGGAGGGCGAGAAGTTGGCCCGCTCGGTGCTGCGCCGCCACCGGCTCATCGAGACCTACCTGGTGTCCGAGCTCGGCTACACCTGGGACGAGGTGCACGCCGAGGCGGACGCGTTGGAGCACGCGGTGTCGGACCGGCTGATCGAGCGCATGGCCGCCAAGCTGGGCAATCCGGTGCGCGACCCGCACGGCGATCCGATCCCGACGTCGGACGGGGTGGTCGACGAGGCGCCGCTGCGCATCCTCGACGAGCTGGAACCCGGTGCCGTCGGCGAGATCGCCCGGGTCTGGGACACCGACCCGGAGCTGCTGCGATACCTGTCCGAGCGCTCCATCGGCCTCGGCGAACGCATCGAGGTGATCGAGCGGCAGCCGTTCGGCGGCCCCTTGGTGGTCAAGGTCGGCTCACCGCCACGGGAGACCACCCACGCCCTCGGCTCGAAGATCGCCCGGGCGTTGTCGGTCGCGGTCAAGTCCGGCTGACCGTCAGCCGCGCGGCGCATACATGATCACCGCGACGCCGACCAGGCACAGGCCGGCGCCGACCAGGTCCCAGCGATCCGGTCGGAAGCCGTCGACGACCACTCCCCACAGCAGGGATCCGGCGACGAACACGCCGCCGTAGGCGGCGAGGATCCGGCCGAAGTGCGGGTCCGGCTGCAGCGTCGCCACGAAGCCGTATGCGCCGAGCACGATGACGCCGGCGGCCACCCACAGGTACCCGGCGTGCTCGCGAATACCCTGCCAGACCAGCCACGCGCCGCCGATTTCGCACAGTGCCGCCAGCGCGAACAGGAACACCGAACGTGCCACCGTCATCCGGCGAGAGTACTGCGCCGCCCGGATCGGCCACGCGACTCGAGCGACGGTCGTCAGGGCGCACCGACCCAGGGCGCCCGCGACCACCGAACGGTGACACCGTGCGTGCCGCGCCGGGTCATGATGATCAGCCCCGCCCGGCGAGTGCAGTTCCGTAGCCAGGCCCGGGACACCAGACACCCAGAAGACGCCACGCCAGACGCTCAGAAGACGCCACGCCGAATCGTTCGGCGTCGGTCACACCGCCGGATCACACCGCCGGATCACACTGCTGGATGACGAGGACAGGGGTGCCGGTCCGGGTCGGACAGGTCGGTCGGTCGAGCGGGGAGGCGTGTCGAGGGCTGGCGAAGGCGTCCGCCGTGCCGCTCGTCGCGCCGAACCATCCATTCGTCGACAGGCCGGCCGACACGCTTCGAACATGCCTCGTCACACTGCGACCCCTCTGCAGGCTTGGATTACGACATTCGGTATGGTCTGCCGCCGAGTCGGCGCGAGTGCAGCGGACTCGACACACTGGGTAGTTTTTCGCCCACTGGGCGCGACGAATTGCGCCCGTGTGGGTGAAGGCGATGGTGGGAGGTTCGGCGCGTGCGTAGCCAGGAGCGAGACGAGGTCGCCTCGGTGACTGCGTGGACGTTCCGCGTCGGTACGACGGTGCTGATCACCATCAGCGGGCTGGCGGGGCTGAGCTCGCCGGCCTGGGCCGTCGATGCGACGGCTCCCACCAACTTCGGCGTCCTGGGCCCGGTCGGCATCGTTGCCGTCGGCGTCGGCGTGCTCGGCATGATCGCGGGCGTGGCGCGCCGCCGCAGGCAGGCCCTCGCCCGGTCGGTCGCCGAGCGCAGTGCGGCGGCGGAACAGGTCGTCGCGGAACGCGCGGCGCGGGCCGCGGCGAACGAGACGTCCGGTCGGCAGACTGTCCCAGGGCCTTCGCGGCCGCCCGCCATCGAGAGCACCGCCCAGCAGGTGACCGTTCACGACACCCAGCTCGCCTGAGCGCCTGCCCGGAGCCCGCGTTCCGCCCTTTCGACATTCGTCGTCATCCGCGGTGTGACCGAGCACACGCTGCGCGTTGTCCTTTCTTCCTGCAGTCGGCTCTGCCACATGCGCGTTGACATGCGGCTTCGGTTTCGCCCATCCGCCGGGGGCAGTATGCGTCCGCTGGAACCCGTGGCGGGGGTGCCCAGAACTTCCGTACTGTCGGCTGCATGATCCCGTCTCCTTCGGCTTTGTCACGGGCATTGCGTCGCGCGGAGACCGGAGCGACGCTCGACGTCACCGAAGCGACCACCCTGCTGCACGCCACGGGCGAGGAGTTCGACCGGTTGCTGGCCGCGGCCGCCCGCGTCCGCGACGCTCACCTGGCCGATCAGGGACACCCCGGTGTCCTCACCTACAGCCGGAACGTCTTCATCCCGCTGACCCGGCTGTGCCGGGATCGGTGCCACTACTGCACGTTCGTCACCGTTCCCGGCAAGGTGCCGCACGCGCTCTACCTCGAGCGGGACGAGGTGGTGGAGATCGCCCGCAAGGGCGCTGAGCAAGGCTGCAAGGAAGCGTTGTTCACGCTCGGCGACCGGCCGGAGGCGCGCTGGCCGCAAGCCCGCGAATGGCTGGAGGAACGGGGCTATTCCTCCACCGTCGACTACGTCCGGGCCTGCGCCATCGCCGTGCTGGAGGAAACAGGGCTGCTGCCGCACCTCAATCCCGGCGTGCTGACCTGGGAGGAACTGCAGCGGCTCAAGCCGGTCGCGGCCAGCATGGGCATGATGCTGGAGACCACCGCGGAGCGGCTGTGGTCGGAGAAGGGCGGCCCGCACTACGGGTCGCCGGACAAGGAGCCCAGGGTCCGGCTCCGCGTGCTCGACGACGCCGGCCGGGTCGGCGTGCCGTTCACCACCGGCATCCTGGTCGGGATCGGGGAGAACCGCGCCGAGCGGGCCGAGTCGTTGCTGGCCATCCGGCAGCGCGCCCGGCAGTACCGGAACATCCAGGAAGTCATCGTGCAGAACTTCCGGGCGAAGCCGGACACCGCGATGCGGTCGGCGCCCGACGCGTCGCTGCACGACCTGGCGGCGACCGTGGCGGTGGCGCGCCTGCTCATGCCGCCCGGGGTGTCCATCCAGGCGCCGCCGAACCTCATCGACGAGGAGTACGAGCTGCTGCTGCGCGCGGGCATCGACGACTGGGGTGGCGTGTCGCCGCTGACCCCGGACCACGTCAACCCGGAGCGCCCGTGGCCCGCGGTGGACAAGCTGGCCGAACGGACCCGGGCGGCGGGTTTCGAGCTCCGCGAGCGGCTGACGGCCTATCCGCGCTACGTGCGGGCTGCCGAACGCTGGATCGACATCCGGCTGCACGAGCACGTGCGGGCCCTGGCCACGCCGGACGGCCTGGCGAACCCGGATGCCGAGGTGGTCGGCCGCCCATGGCAGGAGCCCGACGGCGGCCTGCAGACCGAGGGACGATCCGACCTGCACACCGCGGTCGACACCGACGGCCGCACCGACGACCGTCGCGGCGACTTCGATTCGGTCTACGGCGACTGGGACGTCCTGCGCGATCAGGTTTCCTCGCGGGGTGCGCCGGAGCGCCTGGACGGTGACGTTCTCGCCGGGTTGCAGCTGGCCGCCGAGCGTCCCGCGGCGTTGCTGGAGCGGGAGAACGAGGCCGCGGCGCTGGCGCTGCTCACCGCGGACGGCGCCGCGTTGGAGCAGCTGGCCCGGCTGGCCGACGACCTCCGCGCCGACGTGGTCGGCGACGACATCACCTACGTCGTCAACCGCAACATCAACTTCTCCAACGTCTGCTACGTCGGCTGCCGGTTCTGTGCCTTCGCGCAGCGCGAGCGGGACGCCGACGCCTACCGGCTCTCCGTGGACGAGGTCGCGCAGCGGGCCGTGGAAGCGGCCGAGGCCGGTGCGACCGAGGTGTGCATGCAGGGCGGCATCGACCCGAAGCTGCCGGTGTCCTACTACGCCGACATCGTCCGTGCCATCAAGGACCGTGTTCCGCAGATGCACGTCCACGCCTTCTCGCCGATGGAGATCGTCTCGGTGGCGGCCAAGGCCGGGGTGTCCGTCGAGGAATGGCTGACCGAGCTGCGCGACGCGGGCCTCGGGTCCATCCCGGGAACCGCGGCGGAGATCCTGGACGACGACGTGCGCTGGATCCTGACCAAGGGCAAGCTGCCGACCCAGACGTGGATCGACGTGATCACGACCGCGCACCGGCTGGGCATCCCGTCGAGCAGCACGATGATGTACGGCCACGTCGACCGCCCGCAGCACTGGCTCGGGCACCTGCGGGTGCTGGCGCGCATCCAGGACGAGACCGGTGGCTTCACCGAGTTCGTCGGCCTGCCGTTCGTGCACCACAACGCCCCGATCTACCTGGCGGGCGTGGCCCGGCCAGGCCCGACGATGCGGGACAACCGGGCGGTGCACGCGTTCGCCCGGCTCGCCTTGCACGGGCGGATCGACAACATCCAGTGCTCGTGGGTCAAGCTCGGCGATCAGGGCACCGCGCAGCTGTTGCGCGGCGGGGCCAACGACATCGGCGGCACGCTGATGGAGGAGACCATCTCGCGCATGGCGGGCTCCGAGCACGGATCGTCGCGCACGCCGAAGCAGCTGGAACAGCTCGCCGCGCTGGTCGGACGGCCGGCGCGGCAGCGCACCACCACCTACGAGCGCGTGCAGATGGCCGCCTGAGCGGTGGCGGCCTGCAACAAAGCCCACACCGCCCGATACGCGGTCTCTGGTGACAAGGCCGTCGGCGCTCGCGGGCCTGCTCGACTCACGGGTGTTTGGGACGGGAGTGCGGGCTTGCCGGGTTTTGCTGGATATCTGTCGGCCCTTGATGTCACGCTGGGAAAGCAGGTAGACACCAGCAGTGACGAGGGGGGATAGTGCTGATGTCCCGGACCGTGAAGCCTGTGGAGACGCTCGATGTGGAGCAGGTCTGCCGGGTGTTCGGGCTCAACAAAGTGTGGGTGGCCGCGCAGGTGGCGCTCGGGCGGCTACCACGGCCGGAACGGATTGGTGTCCGCCGTTGCTGGCGAGCCGACCAGCTGTGGCGGCCATTGCCGCGGTGAATCCTCGCGCGGCGGGTCGGGCGCCGCTGCGGTGCTGGCCAAGCCTCGTCGAGACGCCCGGGCACAGCATGCGGCAAATCCCTGGGGCGATGGTGCAGGACTGGTACGTCGGTCAGGTGACGCTGCGGGTGGTCTGGCCGCTACCGGGACTGGCCGAGCCGAGCCTGAAGACCGCAGCGGGCTTGCGGCCGGTGGTGGACCGGCTGCTGAAGGTCTCGGTCGAGATCGGCCTGTACGGTCCCGTGCTGATTGCGTACGACCGTCACGGCAAGCCCGACGAGAGAGCCGGGGGTGAGGAGGACTGGGCCGTTTACGCTGACACGATCGGTGGCACCGCCCCCTACTGGCCCTACACTCTGCGCCCGCCTGCGGTCATGGAGCGCTGGGAACCGGGCATCCCGGTCGCTGAGGTCGCCGCGACACCGGAGGTGGACATCACCCCACTGCTGCAGTTGGCGGCCGCGCTCCCCGATGCATCGCCCGCCCAGCGCACCCTGATCAACTTGGCGCGGACCATCCAGTCCCGCGCTACCGACAGTGCCCGTAATGACCTCGAGATCTTCGCGGGCGAGGAACGTTTCCGCGCTGTGGCACCGGCCGTGTCGCCGATGCCGGTTCCCGACGCCGAGACCGACGATTTGCCCGAAGACATCCGACGCGCGGGCTGGCTGGAAGTTCTCAGCCGCCGGGACGACCTCGCCGCAGCGGCGATCCATCGGCTGCGGGTCTGGGACGGCGGCGAAGCCCTGCCGTTCAGCAAGTACGAGACGATCGATCTGCGCGATCCGCACAGCAAAGAATGGGCGGCCCGACTCCGCCCCGTAGACCAGCCCACCGTCGCTTTCGACGTGGTGCGTGTCAACGAGAGAGGTGGCCGAATACCTCATCGACCCAGAGACTGACGCTCCAGTGATCCGCCCGGTCGGCAAGGACCACGTGCTGCATGCGGCGGTCCCGCAGCGTCTTCCTGCCCGCAGCCCGCTGGCCGAGCTGATCCTGAAAGGGCCGATCTGGATCCGCACCGAAGACGGCACCCTCTACATGGCACCTCGTGGCAACTATTTCGGTCTGTCGTGGGGGTATGCAGGCTCGGGTCCCGGCACCCTGGCATTGCTCATCCACCGCCTGCTGGACGACATCAACGCGCCCGCGGCGAACAGCAGCAACGGCGCACCAGCCACCCTGAAAGTGTTCACCCAGATCAACTGGCCCCAGGGAACTGTCTTCACCCGCCAGCAACTGGAAGCAGCTCGCAACGGCCGCCCCTACCACAAGCCGGGCGGTGAGTCGTGACGGTGCGCCCGGTGAGCATGGGGAAGCGTCGAATCGCGGTTAGCCGACGAGCTGCGGGTGAGTACCTGCCGAACAGTCCAGTTGATCGACCGTCATGCAATGCTCGGCCGGGCCGATGGCCGGAGCTACTTTCCGTTGTGGTGCGTAAGCACTAACCCAGTGAGGTAGGCGTTCGGCGTCGGTTGCGACGTGACCGGCGTTCGAAGACTTTGCTTTTCCCGTCCGGCTGCGGCATCGCGGCGCCAAAGGTGCCGCAGTCCGACCGGCTGCACGCCCTGGGCCTGGGTGAACGTGGGTGTGTGCGGGCGTCGGCTGCCGAGCCGTCGTCAGTACGATGACCGTATGTCGCAGCCATCCCGGAAGATCTCGCTCACGGGCATCCAGGCCACGGGTGACCCGCACCTCGGCAACCTGGTGGGTGCCATCCGTCCGGCGCTGAAGCTGGCCGAGACCTACGAGACGATGTACTTCATCGCAGACTTCCACGCGGTGAACGCGGTGCACGACCCGCAGCAGCTGCAGCACAACATCCGGTCGGTGGCGGCGACATGGCTGGCGGCGGGGCTCGACCCCAGCCGCACGGTGTTCTACCGGCAGTCCGACGTGCCGGAGATCTTCGAGCTGAACTGGGTGCTGTCGTGCGTGACCGGCAAGGGCCTGATGAACCGGGCGCACGCCTACAAGGCCGCGCGGGACCGCAACATCGCCGCGGGCAAGGACCCGGACGACGGCGTCAACATGGGTCTGTTCAACTACCCGGTGCTGATGGCCGCGGACATCCTGATCATGGAGGCCAACGTCGTCCCGGTCGGCAAGGACCAGATCCAGCACGTCGAGTACGCCGCGGACATCGCGGGCAGCTTCAACGCCTTGTACGGCGAGAAGTACTCGCTGACCATCCCGGAGGCGCTCATCCCGGATGCCGAGTCGGCGCACACCGTGCCGGGCTTGGACGGCCGCAAGATGAGCAAGTCCTACGACAACACCATTCCGCTGTTCCTGCCCGAGAACAAGCTGAAGAAGCTGGTGCGGCGGATCCCGACCGACTCCACGCCGGTGGAGGAGCCGAAGGACCCGGACAGCTCGGCGGTGTTCCAGCTGTTCGAGCTGTTCGCCTCGGCGGATGCGGTGGCCGAGACGCGCAAGCGCCTCGAGGAAGGCGGCATGGGCTGGGGCGAGCTGAAGAACCAGCTGTTCGAGGTGCTCAACGCCGAGCTGACGCCGATGCGCGAGCGGTACAACGAGCTGATGGCCTCCGGCAGCGAGCTGGACAAGGTGCTCGCCGAGGGCGCCGAGCGCGCCAGGGAGAAGGCCTCCCGGGTGCTGAAGTCGGTGCGCTCGGCCGTCGGTATCGACGCCTGATCCTCGTCGACGCCCGGGCGTGCGATGCCGCGCGGCCACGACGGGCGAGGCCGGGCGATCGCGGTTAGCGTGACGGAGTGAGCGAGCAGAAAAGTGAAGGCTTCGTCACCCGGATGCGGCGGCGCTATGTCTGGCTGGACCACGTCCTGCGCTCTCACGAGGCCTACACCAAGCGGTACGGCGACCACTACGCCGCGGCGATCACGTACTTCAGCGTGCTGTCGATCGTGCCAATCCTGATGGTCGCCTTCGCCGTGGCCGCTTTCGTGCTGGCAGGCAACCAGGAGTTGCTGGGGAAGCTGGAGGACGCCATCACCTCGGAGGCTCCGGCCGAAATGGCGTCGACGTTGAACATGGTCGTCGAGCAGGCCATCGAGTCCCGCGCCACCGTCGGTGTGCTGGGTCTGCTGACCGCGCTGTACGCGGGCATCAACTGGATGTCCAACCTGCGTGACGCCCTCACCGCCCAGTGGGGGCTGGGCAAGGTCGACCGCCCGCTGATCAGCGGCACGCTCAAGGACCTGCTGGCGCTCGTCGGGCTCGGGCTGGCCCTGCTGGTGTCGTTCGGGCTCAGCGCCTTGGGCGTCGGTGCCGGTGATTTCCTGCTCGAGCTGGTCGGCCTCAGCGGATACGGCTGGGCGCAGGCGCTGTTGGCCGCGCTGGCCATCGTGCTGTCGATCGCCGCGAACTGGCTGGTGTTCCTGTGGGTGATCGCCCGGCTGCCGCGGGAGAAGGTCGCGCTACGGGCGGCGGTCAAGGGGGCGCTGATCGCCGCCGTCGGTTTCGAGATCCTGAAGACCGCGGCGACGTTCTTCCTGTCGTCGGTCACCTCGACGCCGACCGGTGCACTGTTCGGGCCGATCATCGGCCTGCTGATCTTCGCCAACCTGGTGGCCCGGTTCCTGCTGATGGTCACCGCGTGGACGGCCACCTCGTGGGAGAACGAGAAGCCGCCCACCGAGCCTGCGCCCGTGGTGCTGCGCATCGAGGTGCGGGACCAGCCGACGGCCGGGCGCGTGGTCGGGCTGCTCGGTGTCGGCGGGTTGATCGGGGCGGGGCTGAGCAGGCTGCGCCGCCGCTGACGGCCCGTGGGCCGCACATCGGCGTGAACTTCCATCCTGGCAGGATGTTCTCAGAGGCCGTGTACGGCGTCGCTGTCATCGGCGTATCGCGTGATTTGTGCTGACGAAGTGTGACCCCAACGGAGGATCGGTGTCCGAGTCGGAGTTGAGCTGGGTTCAGCGTGCCGCGGACCAGGCGATCGAGCACGCCCAGCGGGCGGGTGCCAAGAAGATCATCTGCGCGTCCGGGGTGTCTCCGTCCGGGCCGATCCACCTGGGCAACCTGCGCGAGGTGATGACCGCGCACTTCGTCGCCGAGGAGATCAAGGCACGCGGGTTGGACGCGGTGCACCTGCACTCGTGGGACGACTACGACCGGTTCCGCAAGGTGCCGGTGGGCTTGGACGAGTCGCTGAACGAGCACGTCGGCAAGCCGCTGTCCGCCGTGCCCGACCCGTACGGCGAGCGTGACTCCTACGCGTCGCACTTCATCGCCGAATTCTCCGCGTCGCTGCGCCGCCTCGGTGTGCAGATGCACGAGATCCGGCAGTCGCAGCAGTACCCGCGCGGCACCTACAACGCGGCGATCCGCAAGGCGATGGCCGAGCGCGGCCGGATCTTCGACATCCTGGCCCGGTTCCAGACCGAGGGCAGGCACGACACCCCGGTCGAGGAGCGCAGGGCGCGCTACTACCCGTTCAAGCCGTACTGCGAGTCGTGCGGCACGGACTTCACCACCGTCACCGAGTACGTCGATCCGGTCGTCTCCTACGAGTGCCGCTGCGGGCACTCGGGTCGGATGTCGCTGGCCGACGGCGAGCCGATCTCCGGCAAGCTGCAGTGGAAGGTGGACTGGCCGATGCGGTGGGTCCACGAGGGCGTGGACTTCGAGCCCGCCGGCGAGGACCACCACGCGCCGTCCAGCAGCTTCGCCTCCGGAAAGGTGCTGGTGGCCGACATCTTCGGCGGCATAGCACCGTTCTCGTTCGCCTACTCGTTCGTCGGCCTGGCCGGCGGGTCGAGCAAGATGTCCGGCTCGGCCGGTGGTGCGGCGATCCCGGCCACCGCGCTGGACGTGATCGAGCCCGCGATCCTGCGCTGGCTGTACCTGCGGCGGCTGCCGTCGCAGAAGTTCACCATCGACCTGTCGCCGCGCGCGGTGCAGAGGCTCTACGACGAGTGGGACCGCTTCACCGATCAGGCCAGGTCGGCGGACGCCTCGCCGATCGAGAAGCACCTGCACGGCATGTGCTTGGCGACGTCGGCGGGCCCGGTGGAGTACTCGAAGCGACCGGTGTCGTTCCGGCTGCTGTCCTCGGCGGCGGACATCACGCAGGCCAACACCGAGCAGATGGCCCGGCTGGTCCGGCAGCACATCTCGGACGACGCCCCGGCCGACACGGAGACGCTGTTCGCCGAACTCGAGCCGCGGGTGACGTGCGCGATCAACTACGCGACCCGGTTGGTGCCGCCGGAGGAGCGGACGATCCTGCGCACGGAGTTCAACACCGAGGCGTGGAACCAGCTGGACGACCAGACCCAGAAGGGCGTGCAGATCCTCGCCGAGCGGCTGACCGAGGACTGGACCCTGGACGGCCTGACCAGACTGGTCTACGGCGTGCCGAAGATCCTCAACGGCCTGCCCGAGGACGCCCCGCCCACCCCGGAGCTGAAGAAGGTGCAGCGGGCCTTCTTCAAGGCGCTCTACCAGTTGCTGTGCTCGTCGGACACCGGGCCGCGGCTGCCCACCTTGTTCCTGTCCATCGGACCGGAACGGGCACACAAGCTGCTGGTCGGCGACGCTGCGCAGTGACCGGCTCCGGCCGTGCCGTGAGCGTGCGATGGCTCAGCCGCCTTCGAGGACCAGCGTGGTGTGGCGTTTGGGGATGACCCGGCCGGTCGCACTCGGTCGTGTCCCGGCCGGCCAGGCAGTGACGACCGGCTGTGCGGCGCGGTCGAGGTTCCAGCGGCGGATCACGGTGACCAGGCGCTCGGCGAGCTGAGGACCGCGCGGGCCGTGGCCGGTGGCGCCCAGCTCGTAGCGGCGCTGCCCGTTGTGCGATGGCCGCCGGGTCTTGGTGAGATAGCCGAACGAGTCGCCGTCGGCGATCGCCGGGGTGACCGCGGGAAAGATCGGGTCGATCGGGCCGCGGGCGATGGCTTCGTCGGTGGCGGCGAGGCGGCAGGTGTTCGGCTCGGTCACGGTGAGCCAGAGCCAGATGCCGTCCACGGTCTGGTACGAGGTGACCGCGACGCCGGACCACAGCGTGGTGCCCGGTGACGTCGCCGCGGGCCGTAGCGCGCCGGGGTCGATCTGCTGGTCGTCGTCCCAGAACACCGTGACGCCGTCTGCGATGTCCGCGCTGCGTTCGCCGTTGGGCACGAGGCCGATCATGGGGATGAACGCGCACGGTTGGCTATCGGCCGCGCGGAGGTGGTCGGCGTGCCGGGTGAAGGCGATGCTGCGGGTCTGACCGCGCCACTGCAACGGCACGACGAGCCGCCCGCCGACCGCGAGCTGGTCGAACCATGCCGGCGGGAGGTCCCACGGTCCGACGGTGACGATGATCTTGTCGAACGGAGCGTGCTCCGGCGCGCCGAGCGCCCCGTCGGCGGTGATCACCCGTACGTGGTCGTACCCGGTGGCCGTGAGCGCGGAACGGGCATGGGCGGTCACGTCCGGGTCGATGTCGACGGTGGTCACGGCCCCAGTGGGGCCGACCAGTTCGGCCAGCAGCGCGGCGTTGTAGCCGGCGCCGGCGCCGATCTCCAGGACGTTGTCGCCCGGCTGGGGATCGAGCTGGCCGAGCATGATCGCCACCACGGTGGGCATCGACACCGAGCTGAGCGGGTGCGTCGGCCCGGATTTCACGATGACGGGCCGGTCGGCGTAGGCGTCGGCGGCGCTCACCGCGGGGACGAACAGGTGCCGCGGCACGGTGCGCATCGCCTGTTCGACGCGCTCGGAGGGCATGAAGCCGGCGCGGCGGATGCGGTCGACCATCCGATCGCGCAGGTCTTCAGGCTTGCTGCTGCTGCTGTTGGTCATGGTCCAGCTCGGCGACGCTACTCGTGGCGGGATGACTCGTGGTGTCGGCATGGACATGGTGACGTGCTCCCGGTCGATTTTCGAACCGGAGGCTCGGCGGATCGCCTCGAACAGCTCGATCTGGCTGGGATGTGCCAGGCGTAGCGAGGTGTCGAGCGCGGCCTGGTCGACGGGACGCGGGTGGGGGCTGCCTACGGACGCCCACTTGGCGACCATGCGGGCGCAGCGGTTGAGTGACGACGATCATCCGCTGGAACCGGTTCGCTGTTCCAGCAGGGCCACGCATGCCGCCCCGGTGGACTCTGGCTCGTCGAAGATGGCCCAGCCGGGTCGCAACTCGTCGTCCGGCGATGGCGAGTCCAGTGGGTTGAAGCTGGCAATGATCTTCCCGTCGACGGCTTCGATGACGTATTCGTCTGCGTTGACGTTCCAGAACATGCTGAAGAAGTGGCCACCATCGGCCGAGCAACGGCGAGCGACGTCCGGCTCGCTGCCGTTGTAGTCGTTCTCCTCGAGTGCCACCGCGTACTCACCGACGCGGAATACCTGGACGAAGGAGCCTGCGAACGGGTTCAGGCGCACCTCGTGCAGCCGATTGAAGGCGTAGTCGCCGACCGGGGCCCGCGGATCGCCTCCGTAGATCTCGACGATTTCCTGCACCGAGCGGCCGCGTATCACAGCCAAGATCCAGGCATCGATCTCGTCGACCCACGAATACTTCTCGACCAGCGCGCCGTCCAGTGCCAACCCTGCTCCCTGTCCACACCGGTCTCCAGTCGGAGCCGGTCAGGCGTGACACGGTGTGCGGGTCGGACGTCGTTCACGTCAGCCGGTGAACGACGTCGGCCGTCGCCGACAGCCGCTGTCGGATGCGCCGTGTTCCCTAAGCCGGAAGACCGTACCCGCGGCAGACCGGCTGGAAGTCCTTCGGGCCGTCGGCCAGCGCATTCATCGTCAGCTGCATGGTGGGGTCGTCGTTGAACAATCCGATGTGGCTCGCGTGGTCGTGTGGGCAGCGGTCCTGCAGCAGGATGTTGTTGACGTCCCGGCCCTCCAGCCGCTGGGTGTAGTAGGGCGTCACCACCCAGTCGTACTTGGTGATGATCACCGTGTACTTCGGGCCGGGCGGCACCTCCGGGCCGTCGGACCACAGCTCCTTGATGTAGTCGCTGGTGTAGAACTGGTCCGCCACACCACGGATCTGCGCCACGTCGGTCAGCGGCATGGCCAAGCCGAGCAGCCTGAGCTCGTGCGCCAGCGTGACGATGCCGTTCACCGACGTGCCGTGCGAGCTGGGCGCCCAGCCCACGTAGTGCGCCACCTTGTGCGCGTTGCCCATCTTTTTCATCCACCACATCGGCACGTTGCCGCCTTGCGAGTGGCCGACGATGTCGACCTTCTTCGCCCCGGTGGCAGCCAGCACCTTGTTCACGAAGGCGTCCAGCTCCCGCGCCGACTCGGGGATGTGTTTCAGGCCGCCGACACGTCCTGCCGAGAGCGCCGTCATGCCGTAGTTGGTGGCGAAGACGCAATAGCCCGCGTTCTTCAGCCGCGGCGCGATCTTGACGAAGTTCACGCCGATGTTGAAGAACGTGCCGGGCAGCAGGATCACCGGATACGGCTTGTCCTTCGACGGTTTGCACGACCAGTCGTTGGCACCCGCCACGGCGTTCGGCGAGAGCACGTAGTTGATCAACGCTTGCGGCAGATCACCTTCCGGGATCTGCTTGGCCTGGGCGGGCGCCGCACCGAACAAGGCGACCGTGACGGCGGTGATGACGGCAATGCACCAACCACGCACACGTTGACGGGCCATGAGCGCTCCCTTGCGCAGGAAGGGTCCGTGAGTGTTCACGATCATGGCCAGGCACCCCGGTCGGCACAATCCATCGACCGGGGAATACCGAACATTTGTCACCTACGGTCCGTAGACCGTGGATCGCGCCGACCGATCGGCCGCCGTGACCACAGCGCCGCGGATCGCTCGGTCGTGGTGCGGTTGCTGATCTACCGTGATCGAGGCGGATGTCGGTGGAGCGGGGTCTCGCTGGCGTCGTGGATTGCTCGGTCGTGGTGCGGTCGCTGCTCTACCGTGACCGAGAAGGCCGTCGGCGGAGCAAGATCCCGCCCACCAGCGCCGCGACGATGATCGCCAACCCGACGAGCCACACCGTGTTGTTCGACTGCGCCCCAGCCGTGGCCGAATGCGGCTCCGTCCGCCGGTCTTGGGCTGCATCGGCGGCCGCTTGCCCGCCGTCGGCCTCACCCGGCTCGGCGGACTGCGGCTCGACCAGCTTCCCCACCGGCTCGGTGCCCGCGGCGGCCAGCTTGAAGCCGTAGTCGAGCAGCCGCCGGGCCTGCTGGTACGTCCGCAGCGGCTTGACCTCGGCCCGCATGAGCACGACGAACAACCGTCGGCCGTTGCGCTCCGCGCCGCCGACGTAGGTGTGCCGGGCGTCGTCGGTGAACCCGGTCTTCCCGCCCAGGAAGCCCGGATACGCCTCCGGTCCGTGCAGCAGACGGTTGTCGTTGTAGAGCGTGATCGGATGCTTGCGGCGGTGCCAGCGGAACCGCATCGACGTCGTCTGCACCGCCTTGACGAACCGCGGATGCTTCATCGCCTCGCGGTAGATCAACGCCAGGTCGTAGGCCGAGCTCATCATCCCCGGGCCGTCCAACCCGGAGACGGTCGCGGCGCGGGTGTCCAGGGCGCCCAGCTTGCGCGCCAGGTCGTTCATCTTGCGCAGCGCCACGTCGGTGCCGCCCATGGCGGTGGCCAGCGTGTGCGCGGCGTCGTTGCCCGAGCTGATCAGCAGCCCGGTGAACAGCTTGTGCACCGGATACCGCTGCCACGCCCTGATGCCGATGCAGGTGCACTCCTGGCGGGCGTCCTCCAGCCTGGCTTGCACGATCTTGTCCGGCGGCAGCTCCTGGAGCACCACCAGCGCCAGCAGCATCTTGATCAGCGACGCCGGCCGGTGCCGGGCGTGCGGGGCCTTCGCCGCGAGCACGTCCCCGGTGTCCAGGTCGGCGATGATCCACGAAGCCGCGCTGATCTGCCGCGGCGGGCGCAACGACCGATCGGGCAGGATCGTCAGGCAGCCGCCCATGCGCGGCCCGCCGACCGGCTTGTCCGGCACCGGCAGCGGCTTCGGTGTCGGCTGTCCCGGTGGCGGGACCTCCGACGTGTCGACCGGCGGCGGTGGCAAGGCCTGACCCGGGCACACCTTGGCGGCCGTCGTCACGTGTGCGGCGTGCGCGGGCGGGAAGGCCCCGGCCACCAGCAGGCAGCACAAGATGACGCTCAGGACGCGGCCTGTAAGGCGTGACACGTCCGAAGACTAGCGTTCAGGCCGGCGATGATCGGCGGGGCTACTATCGCGGCAACCCCGACAACGACAAGCGAGGTCCCACCATGGAGTTCCTGCGGCTGCTGCTGGTGTTCCTGCATCTGCTCGGCATGGCGCTGCTGATCGGCACGTTCATGCTGCAAGCCAAGGCGGGCCCGCAGGCCCCGGTGAACAAGGGCTGGCTGCACGGCACCGGGTTGCAGCTGCTCACCGGTCTGATCCTGATGGGCCTGGACCCGCTCAACGACGAGGTCTCGTACAACCCGATCAAGATCGGGATCAAGCTGCTGGTGCTCGTCGTGATCGGTGCGCTGGCCATCGCCTTCCTGCGCAAGCCCGCCGCGCCGCGCTGGCTGAACCCGACGCTCGGCGCGCTGGTCGTGGTCAACGTCGGCCTGGCCGTGTTCTGGAGCTGACCGGGAACCGGGCACACGCCCGCGGCACCGAATCGCGCGGGCGCCCCCCCGGGGGGGCGGGCGGACCTGGCGCGCAAGCCTGGCAATTCGGGCGATTCTCCTGGCCGAGAAGGCCAACGTTGCCCATGTGAACCTACTGGGCGGTATACACGGACAACGTTCATTCGATCGTGTTAATGGGCGTGTCACGATCGTGGCCAGGAGGTCGATGTCAGTGTCCGTCTTGCCTCGAATCACCAGAAGATCCCGATCCCGATCCCGCAAGATCCTGGCGATTCCGGCGGTTGCAGCCGCGGCGTTGGTGTTCGCCACCCCGGCGGCCGAGGCCGGAGCGCCGCACGGCAAACCGGCAGGCCCACCGCACGAATTCTGGCGCGTGGTGTGGGAGGACCACTTCAACGGCCCGGCAGGCGCGCCGCCGTCGCCGGCGAAGTGGATCATCGACACCGGGCACAGCTACCCGGGTGGCCCGAACAACTGGGGCACCGGGGAGATCCAGGAGTACACGGCGAACCCGGAGAACGTGGCGCTGGACGGGGCGGGCTACCTGAGGATCACGCCGCGCCGTGACGACTCCGGCCACTGGACGTCGGCTCGCATCGAGACCAAGCGGAAGAACTTCAGACCGCCGAAGAACGGTGTGCTGGCGATCGAGGCAAGGATTCAGCTTCCCACCGTGACCGGCACGCAAGCGCTGGGGTACTGGGCGGCCTTCTGGGCGCTCGGCGCCCCGTACCGGGGGGACTACTGGAACTGGCCGCGGATCGGCGAGTTCGACATCATGGAGAACGTCAACGGGCTCAACCAGGTGTGGGGCGTGCTGCACTGCGGCATCCAGCAAGGCGGCCCGTGCGACGAGACCAACGGCATCGGCGCCACCAGCCCTTGCCTCAGCACGGCGTGCACGGGCAACTTCCACACTTACCGGTTCGAGTGGGACGACGCGCGCGACGAACTGCGCTGGTACGTCGACGGCGTGCACTACCACACGGTGACGAGGGGCCAGATCGGCGATCAGGCCTGGACCGAGATCACCGGCCACGAGGGCTACTTCATCCTGCTCAACCTCGCGATGGGTGGCGGCTTCCCAAACGGCGTCGCCGGCCATCCGACCCCGGTGCCGGAGACCCAGCCAGGGCACCCGATGGTCGTCGACTACGTGCAGGTGTCCACGCTTCCCTCGGGGAAGGGCAAGTTCGGCGGGAAGGGCCACCACTGAGCGGAACCGTCACGGCCGCGATCCGCTGACCCGACTCGGCGGATCGGCATCCGGACACCCGGATTCCGGACACACGACAAGGCGGAGCGTCCCTCGATTCGCTCGAGGTGACGCTCCGCCTTCTCGGTATGCGCTGGTGGTGCGCCCGGCAGATCAGGTCCGCCGGAACAGCAGCGCCCGCTTGACCTCCTGAATGGCCTTGGTGACCTCGATGCCGCGCGGGCACGCGTCGGTGCAGTTGAACGTGGTGCGGCAGCGCCACACACCCTCGGCGTCGTTGAGGATGTCCAGCCGCTCCTCGGCGCCCTCGTCCCGCGAGTCGAAGATGAACCGGTGCGCGTTGACGATCGCGGCCGGGCCGAAGTAGCTGCCGTCCGCCCAGTACACCGGGCACGACGTGGTGCACGCCGCGCACAGGATGCACTTGGTGGTGTCGTCGAACTGCGCCCGTTCGGCGGGCGACTGGATGCGCTCCCTGGTCGGCTCGTTGCCGTAGGTGATCAGGTACGGCTTGATGGACCGGTACGCCTCGAAGAACGGCTCCATGTCCACATAGAGGTCCTTCAGCAGCGGCAGGCCCTTCAGCGGCGCCACCGTGATGGTGGTCTTGCCCTTCTTCGCCAGCAGGTCCTTCACCAGCACCTTGCACGCCAGCCGGTTGATGCCGTTGATCTGCATGGCGTCCGAGCCGCAGATCCCGTGCGCGCACGAGCGGCGGAAGGCCAGCGAGCCGTCGATGTAGGACTTGATGTTGATCAGCAGGTTCAGCACCCGGTCGGTGGGCAGCGCCGGGACGTCGTAGGACTCCCAGTGCGGCGCCTCGTCCTGCTCCGGGTTGAACCGGTGGATCTTCACCGTCACTTCGACGGAGCCCTCGGGAGCGGGGATGCCGGAGGGATGCGTGGTGGATTCGGCAGTAGCGGGTGCAGCCATCAGTACTTCCGCTCCATCGGCTGGTATCGGGTGAATACGACGGGCTTGTAGTCGAGCCGGATGTCGGCGGTGAAGCCGCTCAGGCCGAGCGGGGCGTCCGGGTCCGGCTCGTCCGGCAACTGCTTGTACGACATCGAGTGCCGCATGAAGTTGACGTCGTCGCGGTCCGGGTAGTCCTCGCGGGCGTGCCCGCCGCGCGACTCCTTGCGCGCCAGCGCCGCGTTCACCAGGCACTCGGCCAGGTCGAGCAGGAAGCCCAGCTCGATGGCCTCCAGCAGGTCGGTGTTGTACCGCATGCCCTTGTCCTGGATGGCCACCCTGCCGTAGCGCTCCTTGAGCGCGTGGATGTCGTTGAGCGCCTGCTTGAGGGTGTCCTCGGTGCGGTAGACGGCCGCGTTGGCGTCCATGGTGGCCTGCAGCTCGGTGCGGATCACCGCCACCCGCTCGCTGCCGGTGGACTCCCGCAGCTTGCCGACCATGGTGGACACCAACTCGGCCGCGTCGTCCGGCAGCTCGGGGAAGTCCACCGAGTTGGCGTACTCGGCGGCGGCGATCCCGGCGCGCTTGCCGAAGACGTTGATGTCCAGCAGCGAGTTGGTTCCCAGGCGGTTGGCCCCGTGCACCGACACGCACGCGCACTCGCCCGCCGCGTACAGGCCGGGGACCACGTGCTCGTTGTCCCGCAGCGCCTCGCCGCGCACCGTGGTCGGGATGCCGCCCATGGCGTAGTGCGCCGTCGGGTACACCGGCACCGGCTCGTGCACCGGGTCGATGCCCAGGTAGGTGCGGGCGAACTCGGTGATGTCCGGCAGCTTGGTCTCCAGCACCTCGCGGCCCAGGTGCGTGCAGTCCAGCAGCACGTAGTCCTTGTTCGGCCCGGCGCCGCGGCCCTCCAGCACCTCCTTGACCATCGACCGGGCCACGATGTCCCGCGGCGCCAGATCCTTGATGGTCGGGGCGTAACGCTCCATGAACCGCTCGCCGTCGGCGTTGCGCAGGATCGCGCCCTCGCCGCGGGCGCCCTCGGTGAGCAGGATGCCCAGGCCGGCCAGACCGGTCGGGTGGAACTGGTAGAACTCCATGTCCTCCAGCGGCAGGCCCTTGCGGAAGTAGATGGCCATGCCGTCACCGGTCAGCGTGTGCGCGTTCGACGTGGTCTTGAAGACCTTCCCGAAACCGCCGGTGGCGAAAATGATCGACTTGGCGTGGAAGACGTGGATCTCGCCGGTGGCCAGCTCGTAGGCGATGGCCGCCGAGGCCACCGGTCCGCCCGCGGTCTCGGTCAGCGCGATGTCGAGCACGTAGAACTCGTTGAAGAACTCGATGCCGTGCTTGACGCAGTTCTGGTACAGCGTCTGCAGGATCATGTGGCCGGTGCGGTCGGCCGCGTAGCAGGCCCGGCGCACCGCCGCCTTGCCGTGCTCGCGGGTGTGCCCGCCGAACCGGCGCTGGTCGATCTTGCCGTCCGGGGTCCGGTTGAACGGCAGGCCCATCTTCTCCAGGTCCAGCACCGCGTCGATGGCCTCCTTGGCCATGATTTCCGCGGCGTCCTGGTCGGTGAGATAGTCACCGCCCTTGACCGTGTCGAAGGTGTGCCACTCCCAGTTGTCTTCCTCGACGTTGGCCAGCGCCGCACACATGCCGCCCTGCGCGGCGCCGGTGTGCGACCGGGTCGGGTACAGCTTGGTCAGCACCGCGGTGCGAGCCCGCTGACCGGCTTCGATGGCTGCGCGCATGCCCGCACCACCCGCGCCGATGATGACCACGTCGTACTTGTGAACCTGCATGGTCTTCTCGCTTCCGTGGTGGTGGGTGTCAGATGTTCGGGTCGAAGGTGAAGATCACCAGCGTGCCGAGCACGAGGATGACCACCATCGAGACGTACAGCAGCATCTTCAGCCAGAATCGCGTGCTGTCCTTGCGCGCGTAGTCGTCGATGATGGTGCGCAGCCCGTTGCCGCCGTGCAGCTGCGCCAGCCACAGCATCAGCAGGTCCCAGAACTGCCAGAACGGCGAGGACCAGCGGCCGGCCACGAACGCGAAGTTGATCCGGTGCACGCCGCCGTCGAGGATGTTCATGATGAACAGGTGGCCGAGCACCAGGACCACCAGCAGCAGGCCGGAGATCCGCATGAACAGCCAGCTGTACAGCTCGAAGTTGCTGCGGCGGGCGGCAGGCCGCCTGCGGGAGCGGGGACGGTCCAGAGCGATCGTGTCAGCCATCAGGCACCCCCGAACAGTTCGGAGATGGTGCGCTCGAGCATGAAGTAGGTGCCGGGGATCATCACCAGCAGCCACACCACGACGATGCCCCACAGCATCTGCCGCTGGTAGCGCGGTCCCTTGGACCAGAAGTCGACCAGCATGACACGCAGGCCGTTGAGCGCGTGGAACAGCACGGCACCGACCAGCCCCACCTCGAGCAGGTTCACCAGCGGTGTCTTGTAGGAGGAGATGACCTCGTCGTACGTGCTGGGGGAAACGCGCACCAGCGCGGTGTCCAACACGTGCACGAACAGGAAGAAGAAAGTCAGAACGCCGGTGATGCGGTGCAGCACCCACGACCACATGCCTGGGTCGCCGAGGTAAAGGGTGCCGCTGCCGCGGCGGGCGTTTCCGGCCCCCGTGGGCGGACTAGCCGTGGTGGTCATTCGGGAACCGCCTCCAGCCCTTCGTTGGACGAACGAGAGTCGAACGGAACTGTGATGCCCGGATGCTAGACCCGCATCGGGCTTTCGGCCTTGTGGTGGGTTGATCGGTGTGACCGAACAGACACCCAGGTGAGCGCGCCGCCCGGGCGGGAAACCGATGGGCGGCGACGGGCGAAGAACAATCGAGCGGGTGCTCTGCGGCGGGCCGATGATGACGCAACGGCCACCAACTCATTACTGAGCGTCGTCTGTTGTACTCCGCGAGGACGCTTCGGCTCAACGATTCGATTACGCAGGGTCGTCCGTTTCCAGATCGTTCGATCGGGCAGGTAGCCTTCCCGGTCGTTCCAGGCTTGTGCTTGGCACTTGAGAACTGGACCGCTCGCAAACCGAGCGGGGAGGGAGAAGGCGCGGTGCGTCGTACACACACAATGCGTTTGGTCGCCGCGGTGGCGGCAGTCGGTTTGGCGACCGCGGCTTGCGGTGAGCCGCCGGGTGAAGGTGGCGGCGGCGGGCAGGCCAACGGCGAATCGGACTTCGTCCCCTGCATGGTCACCGACGAAGGCGGCCCGGACGACAAGTCGTTCAACCAGACCTCGTACAAGGGTCTGCTGGACGCCGCCGAGGAGGGCATCACCGCCAAACCGCGGTTGGCCGAGTCCAACGCGGCCAGTGACTACGAGCCGAACGTCGACCAGATGGTCAAGGCCGACTGCGGCCTGATCGTCACCGTCGGCTTCCTGCTGGCGGACGCCACCAAGCAGGCCGCGGAGGCCAACCCGGAGGAGAAGTTCGCCATCGTCGACTTCCTCTACACCGACAAGTCCGGCAAGCCGACCCCGATCGACAACGTCAAGCCGCTGGTGTTCAACACCCACGAGGCGGCGTTCCTGGCCGGCTATCTGGCCGCCGCGCAGTCGAAGACCGGCAAGGTGGCCACCTGGGGCGGGGCGAAGATCCCCACCGTGACCATCTTCATGGACGGCTTCTACGACGGCGTCCAGCACTACAACAAGGAAAAGAACAAGAACGTCCAGGTGCTTGGCTGGAACAAGAAGACGCAGGACGGCCAGTTCGTCGGCGACTTCTCCAACGCCAACAAGGCCAAGCAGATCTCGGAGAACCTGCTCAACGACGGCGCGGACATCATCATGCCGGTGGCGGGCCCGATCGGTGAGTCCGCCGCGGTGGCCGCCAAGGAGCAGGGCGACGCGCTGATCATCTGGGTGGACACCGACGGCTACGAGTCGCTGCCCAAGTACAAGGACATCATCCTGACCAGTGTGGTCAAGGGGATGGACGTCGCGGTGAAGGACGCGGCGGCCGAGGCGGCCGAGGGCAACTTCTCCAACGAGCCGTTCATCGGCACGCTGGAGAACGAGGGCGTCTCGATCGCTCCGTACCACGATTTCGAGGACGAGATCTCCGACGAGACCAAGCAGGAGATCGACCAGCTGCGCGAGCAGATCATCTCGGGCGAGCTGAAGGTGGAGTCCGACGCTGCCTTCTAGCAGTCGGCGCACGCTGCGGCGGGGGCCATGGCGCCCCCGCCGCAAGCACGTGCACGGAAGGAGAACCATGATCACTGCGGAGCGGGGCAGGGCACGGTGAAACTCGAACTGCGCGGCATCACCAAGCGGTTCGGGTCCCTGGTGGCCAACGACCACATCGATCTGGTCGTCGAGCCGGGGGAGATCCACTGCTTGCTCGGCGAGAACGGTGCGGGCAAGTCGACGTTGATGAACGTCATCTACGGCCTGCTGCAGCCGGACGAAGGCGAAGTGCTGGTCGACGGCAAGCCGCTGAGCTGCAACAGCCCGAGCGAGGCGATGGCGGCCGGGATCGGCATGGTGCACCAGCACTTCATGCTGGTGCCGGTGTTCACCGTGGCGGAGAACGTCATGTTGGGCGCCGAGCCGGTGCGCACCGGCGGCCTGCTCGACCTGGAGACCGCGCGCAGGCGGGTGCGCGAGATCTCCGAGAAGTTCGGCTTCGACGTCGACCCGGACGCCGTGGTGGAGGATCTGCCAGTCGGCGTGCAGCAGCGCGTGGAGATCATCAAGGCGCTGGTGCGGGACGCGCGCGTGCTCATCCTGGACGAGCCGACCGCGGTGCTCACGCCGCAGGAGACCGACGAGCTGATCGAGATCATGCGGCAGCTCAAGGCCAACGGCACGTCGATCGTGTTCATCACGCACAAGCTGCGCGAGGTGCGCGCGGTGGCGGACCGGATCACCGTGCTGCGGCACGGCAAGGTGGTCGGCGAGGCCGACCCGTCCGCCGAGGAGGCCGAGCTGGCGTCACTGATGGTCGGGCGTGCGGTGACGCTCGCGGTCGACAAGCAGCCGCCCAACGTCGGTGACGTGGTGCTGGACGTCGACGGGCTGACCGTGGTCGACGACCGGGACTACGTGGTCGTCGACGACGTCTCGTTCGACGTCCGCGCGGGTGAGGTGCTGGCCATCGCCGGTGTGCAGGGCAACGGGCAGACCGAGGTGACCGAGGCGATCCTGGGGCTGCTGCCGAAGGCCACCGGTTCGGTGAAGCTGGACGGCAAGGAGCTGCTCGGCCGTTCGGTGCGGCAGGTGCTGCGCGCCGGGGTGGGTTTCGTGCCCGAGGACCGCAAGGTGGACGGCCTGGTCGGCGACTTCTCGGTGGCCGACAACCTGGTGCTGGACCTGCACGACCAGCCGCCGTTCGCCGCCGGCCCGCTGTTCAAGCCGTCCGCGGTGCAGGCCAACGCCGCCGAGCGGATCGCCGAGTTCGACATCCGCACCGGCAGCGCGGCCACCCTGGCCAAGACGCTGTCCGGCGGAAACCAGCAGAAGGTGGTCATCGCGCGCGAGCTGTCCCGTCCGCTGCGCCTGCTGATCGCCGCCCAGCCGACCCGCGGGCTCGACGTGGGCTCGATCGAGTTCGTGCACAAGCGGATCATCGCCGAACGGGACAAGGGCACCGCGGTGCTGATCGTGTCCACCGAGCTGGACGAGGTCAGCGCGCTGGCCGACCGGGTGCTGGTGATGTACCGGGGCAAGGTCGTCGGCATCGTGCCCGGCGACACCGACCGTGACGTGCTCGGCCTGATGATGGCCGGGGTGCCCCCGCAGGAGGCGGACAAGCAGGCGGAGGAGCACCCGACGCTGATCGAGCACGCGGACGAACTGCTGACCAAGCAGGACGAGGACGAGAAGTGACTGACCAGGACGAGCGTCCGGACGCGCAAGCGCAGGACGGTGGCCGCGACTCCGCCGCGGCCACCGCGACCGAGCCGAAGCCGGACAACAGGACCGAGGAAGAACCCTCGATCGGTCAGCGTTTCCTGCGTGAGCTGACCACCGGAAGCACCGCGCTGACGTTCCTGTCGGTGGTGCTGGCGCTGCTCATCGGCGCGATCTTGATCGTGGTCTCCGACCCGGACGTGCACGCGGCGGCGAGCTACTTCTTCTCCCGCCCGGGCGACACGTTCGCGGCGGCGTGGACCTCGGCGAGCGAGGCCTACGCGGCGATGTTCTCCGGGGCGATCATCGACTTCGACGAGTACACCGTCGGCCGGGCACTGCGGCCGTTCGCCGACACCCTGACCTACGCCACGCCGCTGATCGCGGCCGGCCTGGCGGTGGCGCTGGCGTTCCGCACCGGCCTGCTGAACATCGGTGCGCAGGGCCAGCTGATCCTGGGCGCCATCCTGGCCGGTTACATCGGCTTCGCGGTCCAGCTGCCGCCGGTGATCCACATCGTGGTGGCGATGCTCGCCGGTTTCGTCGGCGGTGCGGTCTGGGGCGGGATCGCCGGGCTGATCAAGGCCACGCGCGGCGCGCACGAGGTGATCGTGACGATCATGCTCAACTACATCGCGCTGTTCCTGCTGGCCTACCTGCTCACCACCGACGCGTTCCAGCGGGAGGGCGAGGACCTGCCGCGCAGCCCGTTCATGCTGCCCACCGCCGAGCTGTGGCGGCCGATCGAAGGCTCCCGGCTCAACCTCGGTCTGCTGTTCGCGCTGCTGGCCGCGGTCTACACCTGGTGGCTGCTCAACCGCAGCACGATGGGTTTCCGGTTCAAGGCGGTCGGGCTCAACCCGCACGCCGCCACCACGGCGGGCATCTCCGTGCCGCGCAGCTACACCATGGTGATGTTCATCTGCGGTGGCCTGGCGGGCATCGCGGGCGCCACCCAGGTGATGGGGACGTCGCTGCACCTGCACACATCGATCGCCGAGCAGCTCGGTTTCGACGCCATCACGGTGGCGCTGCTCGGCCGGTCCAGCCCGGTCGGGACGGTGCTGGCGGCGATCCTGTTCGGCGCGCTGCGCGCCGGGGCGACCACCATGCAGGCGCAGACGCAGACACCGATCGACATCGTGCTCGTGGTGCAGGCGTTGATCGTGCTGTTCATCGCCGCTCCGCCGCTGGTGCGGGCCGTGTTCCGACTGAAGGTGCGCGCCACCACCCCGGTGGCGCCGGGCAGCGGGGGGCTGGCATGACCGAGACCGCGACACGTACCGAGCCGGAGCGGGTGGAGCCGGACAGCGAGACCGTGCTGGCGCTGCGGCGCAACTGGGGCCCGCCGATCGCCTACCTGGTGCTCGGCCTGCTGGCGCTGCTGGTGTTCGGGATCTTCGCCGAGGGCGGCAAGACCGCCACGTTCGGGCTGTCCACCCGCACCGACGCGATCCAGCTGGATCCGCTCGCCGTGCCCGCCAAGCCGACGTCGATCGTGTTGGCCGTCGGCTGCCTGCTGGCCACCGGCTACGCGTTCCGGCTGACCAGCAAGGGCAGGCGGACGCCGCTGTGGCTGCCGATCGTGTTCGGCATCCTGTTCGTGCTGTCGTTTCTGTCCTGGGCGGTCGGCGGGGCGGCGATTTCCCTGACCGGCCTGCTGCAGGGCGCGCTCGCCCTGGCGGTGCCGTTCATCTTCGGCGCGCTGTGCGGCATGGTCGGCGAACGATCCGGCGTCATCAACATCGCCATCGACGGCCAGCTGTTGTTCGGCGCGTTCCTGTCCGGTGTGGTCGCCTCGCTGTCGGGCAACCTGTGGGTCGGGCTGATCGCCGCGCCCATCGCAGGCGTGATGGTCGCCTGGCTGCTGGCGATCTTCACCATCAAGTACTTCGTCAACCAGATCATCGTCGGCGTCGTGCTGAACGTGCTGGTGTACGGGGTGACCAACTTCCTCTACGGCTCGCTGCTCGGGCCGGAGCAGGAGACGTGGAACTCGCCGGGCAAGTTCGGCAAGCTGGAGATCCCGCTGCTGTCCGACATCCCGGTGATCGGCCCGGTGCTGTTCAACCAGACGATCATCGTCTACGTCATGTACGTGGTGGTGGCGGTGGTGCACGTGGCGCTGTTCCACACCCGATGGGGACTGCGGGTGCGCGCGGTCGGCGAGCACCCGGAGGCCGCGGACACCGCGGGCATCGACGTCAACTCGGTCCGCTTCCGCAACGTGCTGATCGGCGGGGCCATCGCCGGCTTCGGCGGGGCGTTCTTCACGCTCGCCCAGCAGGGCATCTTCAGCAAGGAGATGACCGCGGGTGCCGGGTTCATCGCGCTGGCCGCGATGATCATGGGCCGGTGGACCCCGATCGGGGCGGTGTTCGCCGCGCTGCTCATCGGGTTCGCCGACAACCTGCAGAGCGTGCTGGGCATCATCGGGTTCCCGATCCCCAGCGAGCTGATGGCGATGACCCCGTACTTGCTGACCATCCTCGCGGTGGCCGGGCTGGTCGGGAGGATCCGGCCACCGGCGGCCAACGGCGTTCCTTACATCAAGTCATGACTGTGCAGGTGAACTGGCCCGATCTGCGGGCCGCGGCGGTCGAGGCCGCCGAATACGCGTACAGCCCGTACTCGGGGCTGAAGGTCGGCGTCGCCGCGCTGGTCGACGACGGCCGGGTGGTGATCGGCTGCAACGTGGAGAACGCCTCCTACGGGGTCGGCCTGTGCGCCGAGTGCACGATGGCCGGGCAGCTGCGGCTGACCGGCGGCGGGCGGCTGGTGGCCGTGGCGTGCCGCAGCGGCGACGCCGAGCTGCTCATGCCGTGCGGCCGGTGCAGGCAGATCATCTACGAGCTGGGTGGCCCGGAGTGCCTGCTGGACACCCCGCGCGGCGTGCTGCCCATGTCGGAGGTACTGCCGGACGCGTTCGGACCTCAGGATCTGCCATGAGCCGATTCCACAGCGCTGTCGACATCATCCGCACCAAACGGGACGGCGGGCGGCTGTCCGACGACCAGATCGACTGGGTGATCGACGCCTACACCCGCGGGGAGGTCGCGCCGGAGCAGATGTCGGCGCTGGCCATGGCGATCTTCCTGCGTGGCATGGACGCCGGGGAGATCTCCCGGTGGACGGCCGCGATGATCGCCTCCGGGGAGAAGCTGACCCTGGACGTGGACCGTCCCACGGTGGACAAGCACTCCACCGGCGGCGTCGGCGACAAGATCACGCTGATCCTGGCGCCGCTGGTGGCGGCGTGCGGCGCGGCCGTGCCGCAGTTGTCCGGGCGCGGCCTCGGGCACACCGGCGGCACGCTGGACAAGCTGGAGGCCATCCCGGGCTGGAGCGGGGACGTGCCCGACCTGGCGGCTCAGCTGCGCGAGGTCGGCGCGGTGGTCGCCGCGGCGTCCGACCGGCTGGCCCCGGCGGACCGCAAGCTGTACGCGCTGCGGGACGTCACGGCGACCGTGGAGTCCATCCCGCTGATCGCCAGCTCGATCATGTCGAAGAAGATCGCGTCCGGGCCGGAGTCGCTGGTGCTGGACGTCAAGGTCGGGTCCGGCGCGTTCATGAAGACCACGGAGCAGGCCAGAGAGCTGGCCCGCACCATGCTGGCCATCGGGCAGGCGCACGGGGTGGCCACCACCGCCGTGCTGACCGACATGTCGACCCCGCTCGGCCGGACGGCCGGGAACGCGGTCGAGGTGGCCGAGGCGGTGGAGGTGCTGCAGGGCGGCGGCCCGCAGGACGTCGTCGAGCTGACCCTGGTGCTGGCGCGCGAGATGCTGCGCCTTGCCGGGTTGGACGACGTGGACCCGGCGGCCGTGCTGGCGTCAGGGCAGGCCTACGAGGTGTGGGCGCGGATGATCCGGGCGCAGGGCGGCGATCCAGAGGCGCCGTTGCCGCGGCCGAAGCACGTCGAGGTGGTCACCGCCGAGGCGGACGGTGTGCTGGCCGAGGTGGACGCGCTGGCCGTCGGTGTGGCGGCGTGGCGACTGGGCGCCGGGCGGGCGGCTCCGGGTGATGCGGTGCAGTCCGCGGCCGGGGTCAAGCTGCTTGCCGTGCGCGGGGAAACGGTCTCCGCCGGGCAACCCATTGCCGAGCTGCACACGGACACCCCAGAGCTCGTTCCGGCCGCGCGAGAGGCGTTTCTCGACGGGATACGCATTGCTGCGGAGGCGGACGTGGAGCGGCCGCCGTTGGTGTTGGACGTCCTGCGCTGAGCTCAGCCGGTCATTGACCCCCGTGGGCTCCGGCCTACACCGTCGCTCGGTTCGCCGTGAGCGGCCGCGCTGGATCTGTCGTGGAGCTCGCCAGCGGCCTGAGCGTGGTCGTGGCTGACGTCGTTGGCGAAACAGCCGTCAGGAACTGAGCCTGCAGTGCCGCGCCACACTTCGTGCTGGGCGCGCGATCGGCCTCCGTGGCCGCGGCCCCAGACAGCCGAAAGGCCCGCCAGCTGACGGCTGCGCGGGCCTTGGGTGAGGCGTCCGCGGGATGCTCCCACGGCTGAGGTGTCGTCGTGGTCTCGGTGACCGGGCTCGGCGACGTGGCCGTCGCCCGCATGGTCACTCCGCGGTGGCTTCGGCCTCCTTCTTCGCGCCGTTGCGCCGCGCGTTGGCCTGACGGGTGCGGCGCGGCTGGCGGGGCGGCGGTGCCTGCATCATCGAGGTCTGCGGCGGGCCGCCCAGCATCAGCTCGGCGAACGTGGCCATCGCCTCGTCCAGCTGCGCACCGATGTGCCGCTCGGACTCCTCGTTGCGCCTGCGCACCAGGTCGTCCAGCGACTCGGTGTCCGGCCGCTCCTTCACCGCGTTCTCCACGCTGGCGAACTTGGCCTTGACGATGCCGTCCAGGTCGCCGAACCGGGTCGTGACGTTCTCCTCGACCGTGTCGAGCCGCTTGCCCAGCTGCTCGACGGCGGTGGCGAGCGCGTCCAGCTTCGCGGTGATGGCGTCCAGCCGCTCGGTCGGGTCGATCGCCTGGGCGGCGTCGTCGACGCTCTTGCGCAGCGTCTCGGTCGATGCGGCCAGCTGCTCCTTGAGCTCGGCCTCCAACGCCTCGGTGCGCGCCTTGGCCTCGTTGTCGACCGCGTCGAGCCGCTCGCGGAGCGTGTTCTCGGCCAGCTCGATCCGCTCGCGCACCATCCCGTACACCGTGCTGGGCAGGTTCTCCAGCCGGGAGTCCTGCTTGTCCAGGTGCCCGTCCAGCTCGTCCAGCCTGCGGTGGATGTTCTGCAGCTTGTCCTCGAGGCCCTCCATCTTGCCCTGGACGCCCTCGAAGCGGCCGGCCACACCGTCCAGCCTGCCGTCCAGCTGCGCGAACGGCTTGGCGAGCCGGTCCACCACGTTCTCGATCGCTCGCGTCACCGCGGCAATGGCGTTGTCCTGCGCCTCCAGGCGCGACATCGCCTCGTCCAGGCGCTCGGCGAGCACCCCGACCTCGGTGCGGTCGGGCAGCTCGGACAGGCGCTTGCGGACCGCACCCAGCGACTCGACCGGAGCCAGCCGGGCGTAGATGTCGTCCAGTGCGTCAAAGATCTGCTGCTGTTCGCTCTCCCGCACTTCGGCAGCGCGCACCAGCATGTTGCGCATCTTGTCGAAGGACGGGGCAATCGAGTTCTCGTTCACGGCGTTGACCTTCGTCGGCGCGATAGGGGGTGCTGAGAGATTACCTACACCGCGCGTGCTGCCGATCACGCCCCCAGGCAAGATCGGACCAGCGCAGGTCAGCCGATCACCGCGACGTTGCGACCGGCCCGTCGTGACCCTTCGGCCGAAGGTGAGACACGTCTGGTCCGATGTGGTCGGCGGTGGGCCGTTGCGGCGGCCACCGCACGTGTTGATCTTGGCAGCTCGCGCGGTGCTGCCTGGGGCCGACACGCCGATGGTGACACACCCGATCGTGTCCCCTTCGCCCCACCCGGGGCGATCCGCCGCCACGGCCGGACATGCGCCGTGACCTGCACGGGAAGCGGCCGGTGACGATCATTCGGTGGTCTCGTTCGACCTGGCGACGCGGCGGCGCGCGGCGGGTGGGGAGCACCGGGTCCGCGCGCCGCGAAGCGGATGTGGTCACCGAACGCAACCGGGCCCGGCCGCAAGATCAACTGCTCGAGCCATTTTGCGCGGACACTGCGCACTCGTGCGCGTCGGCGCCCCGAAAGGGAAGGGCCGGATGCGCGCGCGACGGCGGCGCAGTACGCCGGCCTGAATCTGTTGCCGATCTGTTGCCGAATCTTGCTCCCGGCGCCCGGTCAGTGCACCTGGAAGCGGTCCTCCAGCGCGTTGACCAGCTTGACCCAGGCGGCCACCTCGTCGTCGAACGGCGGCGACGGCTCGAGCCGGTTCACGTTCGGCCGGAGCACGAACGACACCAGCCAGCCCAGGCTCTCCGATTCGGCCAGCGCCTCGGCAGGGGCGTCGTCGCCCGCCCAGTCGGCCGCGTCCAGGATCAGCTCGACCGCCAGGTCCAGCTGGTTCGGGTCGATCGCGCTGGGGCCTTCCGCGATGTCGTCCTCCAGCCCGGCCAGCACGTAGGTGTTGTCCTCGGTGACGTCGACCTCCAGCTCGCCGCTGGTGGCCTTGGCGACGATGTCGTCCCACGTCGGCATCTCGGCCATGTCGTTGTCGCCGAGTTCCTTCGGCTCGGCCAGCTGGCGGGCCAGCGCGCGGGCGGAGGGGAAGACGTCGATCTTGCCGTCCTTGCCCAGGAACACCGGCTCGTCGTCGAGGTAGCAGCGCAGCGTGTAGTACTCGGTGTTGTTGCGGGTGACGATCTTGATCGGGTCGATGCCGACCTCGCCCCAGAAGCCGACCGGCTCGTCGTCGGTGTCCTCGTCGTCGGAGTCGACGGTGTCGATGTCGTCGCTGCCTGCGGTGAGCACCTCGTCGTCCACGCCGGCTTCCGACTCGGCCGACTCCTCGTGGAAGGCCGCCAGCTCCTCGGCGGTCTCCTCCAGCGCCGCCTCGTCGATCTCCGGGACGACCACCAGCTCGTCGATCGCGTCGAGCACGATGTCCCACTTCTCGGCGACCGCGGTGGCCAGGTCGTCCCACAGCTTGGCGCCTTCCCGGCCGGTGAACGGCAGCTTGCCCTGGGGCAGCAGCGAGAAGCCCTCGTGCGCGTCGAGCACCTCGTGGACCTCGTCGAGCCCGCACACGTCGGCCAGCGACCGGACGATGTTGACGATCTCGGCCAGCTCGCCGATGGTCCACGAGTCCGGCTCCTCGGCGACCAGTTCCGGCACGCCGACCAGGTCGTAGGAGTGGTCGTCGTCCGGGATCAGCTCGGGCACGTTGAGCGCGGGCACGATGTGCCACGACGGGTGGTCGATGAGGTCGTGCTGCTCGGCGGTGCGGACGAACGCGGCCAGGTGGGCGGCGTCCGGGAACGCGTAGAGGTCCTCGTCGTCGCCGAGGAAGGCCTCCCACTCCTCGCCGTCCTCTCGCCAGCGCGGCGCCCAGAGGGTGACCAGGTCGCCTTGCGGCAGCCCGAGCTCGATCGGGATGATGTCGCTTGCCACTGCGTCCTCCGGGTGCTCCAAACGCGGGTGCGCGCGAATGTGCGAGAGTGAGCCTACGGGTTCGGTGACGATCGTCGCCTGCCGGGGCTTGCTGCGCGTCGGGATGAACTCCTCGTCGGCCTGATTCCCCTGGATGGCACAGTGTAGACACGATGACCGCTACCCGCGCCACTCTGTTTCGTGCCCTGCCCTGTTTCGACGGATCCGCCGACCCCGACGAGCTCTACCAGGCTTTCGTCGACTGGGCGGCGGGCCGTGGCCTGACGCTGTACCCGCATCAGGAGGAAGCACTCATCGAGCTGGTCTCCGGCTCGAACGTCATCCTGTCCACGCCGACCGGGTCGGGCAAGAGCCTGGTGGCGATGGGCGCGCACTTCTTCCTGCTGGCCAACCTGATGGAAGGCCGGCGCGCGTTCTACACCGCGCCGATCAAGGCGCTGGTGTCGGAGAAGTTCTTCGACCTGGTCGAGGTGTTCGGCGCGGACAACGTCGGCATGATGACCGGCGACTCGGCGGTGAACCCGAACGCGCCGATCGTCTGCTGCACCGCGGAGATCCTGGCCAACATGGCGCTGCGGTCCGGGCCGGACGCCGACGTCGGCCAGGTGGTGATGGACGAGTTCCACTTCTACTCCGACCCGGATCGCGGCTGGGCGTGGCAGGTGCCGCTGCTGGAGCTGCCGCACGCGCAGTTCCTGCTGATGTCCGCCACGCTCGGCGACGTGTCCTTCTTCCAGAAGGACCTGACCCGCCGGACCGGCCGCCAGACCGCGGTGGTCACGTCGACCGAGCGGCCGGTGCCGCTGACCTTCCGGTACGCCATGACCCCGCTGCACGAGACGATCGACGAGCTGCTGCACGGCGGTCAGGCGCCGATCTACGTGGTGCATTTCGCCCAGGCGGCGGCGGTGGAGCGGGCCCAGGCGTTGATGAGCGTCAACGTGTGCAGCAAGGCGGAGAAGGCGGCCATCGCGGAGGCCATCGGGGACTTCCGGTTCGCCTCCGGGTTCGGCAAGACCCTGTCCCGGCTGGTGCGGCACGGCATCGGGGTGCACCACGCGGGCATGCTCCCCAAGTACCGGCGCCTGGTCGAACAGCTCGCCCAGGAGGGGCTGCTGAAGGTCATCTGCGGCACCGACACCCTCGGGGTGGGCATCAACGTGCCGATCCGCACGGTGGTGTTCACCGCGCTGACCAAGTTCGACGGCGAGCGCATGCGGCACCTGAAGGCCAGGGAGTTCCACCAGATCGCCGGGCGGGCCGGTCGCGCCGGATACGACACCGACGGCTACGTCGTGGTGCAGGCGCCGGACCACGTGGTGGAGAACGCCAAGGCGCTGGCCAAGGCGGGGGACGACCCGAAGAAGAAGCGCAAGATCGTCCGGAAGAAGGCGCCGGAGGGGTTCGTCAACTGGACCGAGTCGACCTTCCAGCGGCTGATCCAGTCCGAGCCGGAGCCGCTGACCTCCAGCTTCACCGTCACGCACGCGATGCTGCTCAACGTCATCGCGCGGCCGGGTGATGCGTTCGCCGCGATGCGCAAGCTGCTGGAGGACAACCACGAGCCGCGGAACCGTCAGCTGAAGCACATTCTGCGGGCCATCGCGATCTACCGGGCACTGCGCACCGCAGGCGTGGTCGAGCAGCTGGACGAGCCGGACGAGGAAGGCCGCCGGGTGCGGCTGACCGTCGACCTGCAGTTCGACTTCGCGCTCAACCAGCCGCTGTCGCCGTTCGCGCTGGCCGCCATCGAGCTGCTGGATCCGGAGTCGCCGACGTACGCGCTGGACGTGGTGTCGATCATCGAGTCGACCGTCGAGGACCCACGCCCGGTGCTGGTGCAGCAGGAGTACAAGGCGCGCGGCGAGGCGGTGGCCGAGATGAAGGCGGAGGGGATCGACTACGAGGAGCGCATGGCGCTGCTGGAGGACGTCAGCTATCCCAAGCCGCTGGAAGAACTGATCATGGCCGCCTACGAGACTTACCGGCGCGGGCACCCGTGGGTGGCCGACACCCAGCCGTCGCCGAAGTCCGTGGTGCGGGACATGTACGAGCGGGCGATGACCTTCACCGAGTACATCAGCTTCTACCAGCTGGCCCGCTCGGAAGGCCTGGTACTGCGGTACCTGTCGGACGTCTACGACTCGCTGCGGCACACCGTGCCGGACGACGACAAGACCGAGCCGTTGCTGGATCTCATCGAATGGCTCGGCGAGCTGGTGCGGCAGGTCGACTCGAGCCTGCTGGACGAGTGGGAGGCGCTGCGCCATCCGCTGGAGGAGGGCGAGGCGAAGCGGCCGGAGCCGAGCGCGCCGCGCCCGGTCACCGGCAACGAGCGGGCCTTCCGGGTGCTGGTGCGCAACGAGATGTTCCGCCGGGTCGAGCTGGCGGCGCGGGAGGACTACGAGGCGCTGGGCGCGCTGGACTCGGACAGCGGCTGGGACGCCGACGCATGGGAGGAGGCGTTGGCGGACTACTTCGCCGAGTACGACTCGATCGGTACCGGCCCGGACGCGCGCGGGCCCGCGCTGTTTTCGATCGAGAAGGGGTCGGACAGCTGGACGGTGCGGCAAACACTGGACGACCCCGACGGCAATCACGACTGGGCGATCACCGCCGAGGTCGATCTGGCGGCCTCCGACGAGGCCGGGTGTGCGGTCGTCCGGGTCGTCGACGTGGGTGAGCTCTGACGGCGGACGAGTCGTGGCCGGCGGGCCGGCCGCGCTGCCTCCATCGGGCGCTCAACGGACGAGTTCCTGCCTCACCCGCTCGATGTCCCGGTCTTCGAATGCCACGCTGCCGAACAGTCGCGGCCCCGGCTCGGACGACCGCGGGCTGCGCCATGCCAAGTAGATCAACGGTGCCAGTACCACGAGCAATGCGATCACGAGTTCCATGGCATTAAGTTTGCGACCAGAAAAATACTGCCACCAGTGGCAGAACTGACCTTGTGCGCAAACTTTCTGCCACATACCCTGGCGGCCATGCTCGACAGCGTTGCCGCGGTGGTCATCGACCACGTCGCCCCGTTCGAACTCGGTGTGGTGTGCGAGGTGTTCGGGATCGACCGGCGGGAAGAAGGCGTGCCCCTGTTCGACTTCCGCATCTGTGCCGAGCGCCCCGGTGAGCCGGTGCCGACCAGCATGCCGATGCGGCTGATTCCGGAGTGCGGGCTGGACGAGCTGGTCGACGCCGATCTGGTGGTCGTACCGGCTGCGACCGTCCGCGACGAGTACCCGCCTGCCGTCCTGGAGGCCCTGCGGGCCGCACACGCGCGGGGAGCGACGTTGATGTCGGTGTGCAGCGGGGCGTTCATCCTCGGCGCGGCGGGCCTGCTGGACGGCCGCAAGTGCACCACCCACTGGCGGTATGTGGCCGAGTTCATGGCGCGCTTCCCGGAAGCCGACGTCGACCCGAACGTGCTGTACGTCGACGACGGGGATTTGGTGACCAGCGCCGGGACGGCCGCAGGCATCGACGCCTGCCTGCACCTGATCCGCCGTGAGATCGGCTCGGCCGCGGCGGTGGCGGTGGCCAGGCGCATGGTGGTGCCCCCGCACCGGGACGGCGGTCAGCGGCAGTTCATCGAGCAGCCGGTGCCGCCCGCGGAATGCGACAGCTTGCAGCCGATCCTGGACTGGGTGCTGGACAACCTCGCCGAGCCGCACACGGTGAGCAGCCTGGCCAAGCGCGCACAAATGTCGGAGCGGACGTTCGCGCGCCGCTTCGTGGCCGAGACCGGCACGACGCCGAACAAGTGGCTCACCGTGCAGCGGGTCGTCCACGCGCGGCGGCTGCTGGAGGAGTCGGACCTGCCGGTGGAGGAGGTCGCTGCGGCCGTCGGTTTCGGCAGTGCGGCGTTGCTGCGGCACCACTTCCAGCGCATCGTCGGGGTCTCCCCGAAGGCGTATCGCCGGACGTTCGCGCACGCCGGGGCGTGAGGACGGACGCCTCCTGACGCCACGTCCGGGTGCGGTTCAGGGTTCGCGCCCCAGCCAGGCGAGCAGCCGGTCCGAAGACGAGCTGGCCGCGGGCACCGGCACGGGGTCGGCGAACCGGCCTGGCCGGTCCTCGTCGGTGACCAGCAGCGGAGCCAGCCGTAGCAGATCGGCGGCCAGCCCGTCCGGCAGCGGCCTGGGTGCTCCGCAACCTTGCGCGAGATCCCAGCCGTGCACGGCAAGCTCCAGCGCCCCGGTGACAGCCACCACCGCCCCGGCGATCTCCCGTCCGTCGATGTCCACCGTCGGCACCCCCGCGCGCCGCTCGGCGATGATGGCGAGCAAGGCCCGCGCCGACTCCCTGAGCACGTCGAGCGGACATCGGTCCTGCAGGTCCGCATCGACGTGCACCCACCCGTCGTCGAACGCCTCGCCGAGGGCGCTCATCCCGTCGTTGAGGTGATCCAGCAGGTCTTGCACGGACCACTCCCGGCACGGGGTGGCCGCCGTGAGCACATCCGGCGTGACGGCGCCGAACGTGCCCACGGTGTAGCTGATCGCGCGTTCGAGCAGCTCCATGCCGCCGGACAGCGACTGAACTCCAGGGGCGCCCGCCATCAGCGGCCGGCGTCCTGCTCGACCGAGTCAAGCACCGCGGGCAGGCCGCCCAGCTCGAACAACGACACGTCGAAGAACACGTACGCGTGCCGGACGCCGTCCGTGCCGAGATCCAGCACCTGCAGCTGGAACGCCTTGAACGTGCCGTCCTCCTGGTCCCGCATGTACAGCGCGAACGCCGGTTGACCGTTCGCCCTGGTCGGCACCATGCGCATGTCGCCAGGGCGCTTCGCCGGGCAGTAGGTACGGATCAGCTCCCCGATCCGCTTCGCGCCCTGCACCCAGTTCAGGAACGGCGGCATCTCCCACACCGCTTCGTCGGTGAACAGCCGCACGATCTCGTCGACGTCGTAGGTCTCGAACGCCTTGGCGTATCGCTGCAGCAGCTCGCGCTGTCCGGCCTCGTCCGGCTCGTCGAGCTCGTCCGGTGACGGGGCCGTGCGTTCCAGTTGCGCATGCGCGCGTTGCAGCAGGCTGTTCACCGCCGCCACGCTGATGTCCAGCACCTCCGCGACCTCGGCCGCCGACCAACGCAGCACGTCGCGCAGGATGAGCACCGCCCGCTGCCGCGGCGGGAGATGCTGCAACGCGGCGAGCAGAGCCAGGCGGGTGTACTCGCGGGTGGCCACCACCGCCGCGGGGTCACCGGTCTCGTCGGTGGTGATCATCGCGTCCGGGATGGGCTCCAGCCACGGCACCTCGCCGCGCTGCAGCTTCTCCGCGCTGCTGCTGGTTTCCGGATCGGCCACGTCGGTGGGAAGTTCCCGGCGGCTCTTGTGTTCCAGCGCGCTCAAGCAGGTGCGCGTGGCGATGGAGTACAGCCAGGTGCGCAGCGACGAGCGGCCTTCGAACTTGTCGTAAGCCCGCCACGCCCGCAGGTACGTCTCCTGGACCAGATCTTCCGCATCGTGCACCGAGCCGAGCATGCGGTAGCAGTGCGCGAGCAGCTCGCGCCGGAACGGGTCGGCGAGCCGGACGAAATCGTCGTCGATGCTGGGAGCGGACATGCCGGACACAGTACCCCGATCCGGCGACAAAACCGCCGTCATGAGTCAGCCCATCCGCGCTCGCTCTTCCTCGGAGACGTGCATCAGCTGGACGTAGTTGCCGTCCGGGTCGATCGCGGTGGCGAACCACGAACCGTCGCGGTCCTCCGGCGGCGCCAGCCACGTCGCGCCCGCCTTCTCGAACCGGGCGGCCGCCTCGGGCACGTCGTCGACGTGAATGTTGAAGATCGCCCGGCCCGGCTCCTTGGTGCGGCCGGAGACGTCGTCGCGGTGATCGAACATCACGAAGAACCCGCCGACGTTCAGAAAGCTGTACTGCCCGTCGGGCGACCGGCCGGACTCCAGGCCGAGGGCATCGGCGTAGAACGCGCACAGGCGCTGCGGGTCGTCGCTGGACAGCAGCATGGAACCCAACACGGCACTCATCGCTTCCTCCTCGGTCGGCTGGAACGGGTTCACCGAGGAAGACCGGGCGAGCCCGGCGAACTCATCGGTTGGGGAAAAATTTTCGTTCCCAGCTCTTAACAGCACGCCCGATCTGGAGTAGGACTCACGCCATGAAACTCAAGTCGGTAGTCACGTGGACGGCCGTCGCCATCGTGGGCGCCGTCTGCTGGGGCGTGCTCGCGCTGGCGCGCGGTGAGTCGATCTCCGCGATCTGGCTGCTCGGCGCGGCACTCGGCTCGTACGCCATCGCGTACCGTTTCTACGCCCGGTTCATCTGCAAGCGGGTGCTTCAGGTGGACGACACCAGAGCGACGCCCGCTGAGCGGTTGAACAACGGCGTCGACTACCACCCGACCGACCGTCGGGTGCTGCTCGGGCACCACTTCGCGGCCATCGCGGGGGCCGGCCCGCTGGTCGGCCCGGTGCTGGCGGCGCAGATGGGCTACCTGCCGGGGACGATCTGGATCATCGTCGGCGTGATCTTCGCCGGTGCGGTGCAGGACATGGTGATCCTGTTCTTCTCCATGCGCCGCAACGGCAAGTCGCTCGGCCAGATGGCCAGGGAGGAAATCGGTGTGGTCGGCGGGGTCGCCGCGCTGCTCGGCGTCTTCGTCATCATGATCATTCTGCTCGCGGTGCTGGCGCTGGTCGTGGTCAACGCGCTGGCGCAGTCGCCGTGGGGCACCTTCTCCATCGCGATGACCATCCCGATCGCCCTGTTCATGGGCTTCTACCTGCGCGTGGTCCGGCCGGGCAAGGTGATCGAGACGTCGGTGATCGGCGTCGCGCTGCTGATCCTGGCGATCATCGCCGGTGGCTGGGTGGCCCAGTCGTCGTGGGCGAGCGCGTTCACGTTCGACCCGGAGACGCTGACGCTGTTCCTGGTCGTCTACGGCTTTGCGGCGTCGGTGTTGCCGGTGTGGATGCTGCTCGCGCCCCGTGACTACCTGTCGACGTTCATGAAGATCGGCACGATCGTGCTGCTGGCCATCGGCGTGGTGATCGCCGCACCGGTGCTGCAGGCGGACGCGGTGTCCAAGTTCGCGTTCGACGAGATCGGGCCGGTCTTCTCCGGCGACTTGTTCCCGTTCGTGTTCATCACGATCGCGTGTGGCGCGCTGTCCGGGTTCCACGCGCTGGTGTCGTCCGGCACCACGCCGAAGATGATCGAGAAGGAGTCCCAGGTCCGGCTCATCGGCTACGGCGGAATGCTGATGGAGTCGTTCGTGGCGGTGGCCGCGATCATCGCCGCGTGCATCCTCGACCCGGGCCTGTACTTCGCCATGAATTCACCGGCGGGCGTCACCGGCGGAGCGGTGCAATCGGCGTCCGAGTTCGTCAACAGCCTCGGGTTCGTGATCACCCCGGCGGAGCTCGACGCCGCGGCCGCGGCGGTGGAGGAGGAGTCACTGGTGTCCCGCACCGGTGGCGCACCGACCCTGGCCGTCGGCATGTCCGACATCTTCGCCCAGGTCTTCGGCGGCGAAGGGATGCGGGCGTTCTGGTACCACTTCGCGATCATGTTCGAGGCGCTGTTCATCCTGACCACCGTCGACGCGGGCACCCGGGTCGGCCGGTTCATGCTGCAGGACACCCTGGGCAACATCTACAAGCCGCTCGGCCGGGTGTCCTGGAAGCCGGGCCTGTGGTTCACCAGCGCCGTGGTGGTGGCCGCCTGGGGCTACTTCCTGTGGGCCGGTGTCACCGACCCGCTCGGCGGCATCAACCAGTTGTTCCCGCTGTTCGGTATCGCCAACCAGCTGCTCGCCGCGATCGCGCTGACCGTGGCGACGGTGATCCTGGTCAAGAGCGGCAAGCTCAAGTGGGCCTGGGTGACGGCGGTGCCGCTGGCGTGGGACGCCGCGGTCACGCTGACGGCGAGCTGGCAGAAGGTGTTCTCCGACGACCCGAAGATCGGGTTCTTCGCCCAGCGTGACCAGTACGCGGCGGCGCTCGAGCGCGGCGAGGTGCTGGCCCCGGCAAAGGACCTGGACGACATGTCCACGATCGTCACCAACTCCACGGTCGACGGTGTCCTGGCCGCGCTGTTCGCCCTGCTGGTCGTGGTGGTGATCGGCAACGCGCTGGTGGTGTGCTGGCGTGCGGTGCGCTCGCCGGAGCCGTTGCCCACGACCGAGGAGCCGTGGCAGGAGTCGAAGATCGTCGCTCCGTCCGGTCTGTTCGCGACGGCGGAGGAGAAGAAGCAGCTGGCCGCGATCGGCGCCCCGCCCAACGGGTCCGGGGTGCGTACGGACGACGGCTCCGGCGGTTCGGCAGGCAAGGACGGTGACTCGTCATGACGGCGGCCTGGCGGCGTTTACGCCGGACACTGCGCGGCGTGCGCTGGTACCTGGCCGAGCTCACCGGGGAGACCGAGTACGACCGCTTCGTGGAGCATCGGAAGCGGCTGCACCCGGACGAACCGGTGCCGAGCAGGCGGGAGTACGAGCGCATCCGCCACGAGCGGCTGGCGCAGCCCGGCGCACGGTGCTGTTGAGCTGAGCCCGCGGCGGGCTGGGGTCGTGCCGCACGGCCCCAGCCCGTTTGGTCGGGTAGATCGGCACAGCGCCGGAGTGCGTCGTGCGGGACCGGTCGACAACCGCGTGGCGGTCTCGATGTCGCTCATCCGGCGGGCGGCCCCCCGCGTGGATGGCGTCGGCCCATGGGCAGCACGGTGCCCGCGTACTCCAGTACCGCACCCCGACCAGGCTCGGGTTGCCGTCGATCTCCGGACGGTGCCCGCGTACTCCAGTACCGCACGCCCCGCGTGGATGGCGTCGGCCGACTCCGCCTGGCCGGTGTCGTGCGCCACCGTCGGGTCTGGTTTGTGGCGGCGGCAGCGGGTCCCCGGTCGTGCGGATCCGAAAGACCGTGCCGCGGCCGGGCGCAATCCGGCACCGGCCGCCATGGCAGGCATGTGCCGGACCGGGGTCCGCCATGGATCGTCGAAGCCGCTCTCACGTGTGAGCACTGGCGTGGGGCCGATCCCATATGCGCCGCGTCCACCGGTGCCCGTCCCCGAAAAGACTCCGGCCCTGGCGGGAACTCCCGCCAGGGCCGGTCGTCATGTCGCCGGGTGATCGCGGAGGGTCAGCCCTTGACCGAGCCGGCCATCAGGCCACCCACGAACCACCGGCCGAGGATGATGTAGACCAGCAGCGTCGGCGCGGAGGCGATCAGCGCACCCGCCATGGACGCCGCATAGTCCTGCAGCTGCCCGGCGGCGAGGAAGTTCAGCCCGATGGTGACCGGCCCGTTCTGCGCGCTGGAGAAGAACATCGCGAACAGGTAGTCGTTCCACACCGAGGTGAACTGCCAGATGATCGTCACCACGAAGCCGGGGATGGACACCGGGAGCACGATCGAGAAGTACGTGCGCAGCATGCCCGCGCCGTCCACCTTGGCCGACTCGATGACTTCCGTCGGGATGGATGCGTAGTAGTTGCGGAAGATCAGGGTGCAGATCGGCAACCCGTAGACGACGTGAATGAAGATCAGCGACGGGATCCCCCGCTCGAATCCCATCGTGTCGATCACCTCGACCAGCGGGATCATCACCGCCTGGTACGGGATGAACATGCCGAACAGGATCAGCGTGAAGACCAGGTCGGCGCCGCGGAAACGCCACTTGGACAACACGAACCCGTTCATCGAGCCGAGCACCGACGACAGCAGCGCCGCCGGGACGACCAGCAGGAACGTCCGTCCGAGCGAGTCGCTGAGCCGTTCCCAGGCGCGTTCCCAGCCGGAGGTGTCCCAGTTCTCCGGCAGTGCCCACGCGGTGTCCGGCGACACCTCGGCACCGCTTTTGAAGCTGGTGACCAGCAGCACGTAGGCCGGGATCAGCACGACGACCGTGAAGAACAGCAGCAGCGCGTACCGGATCGTGCGCACCGCCGCCGCCCGCGGCCCCTTGCTGCCCGGCGGCCGCACCGGCTTGGTCTTCGGCTTCTTTGCCTTCCCGTCGACCCTCGGCTTGATGTCTTCGAGCACGGTGGTGGTCATCGGCGACGCTCCGCACGGTAGGTGCTGATCAAGTACGGCACGATCAGCACGGCCACCACCAGCAGCAGCACGGTGCCGATCGCCGCGGCCTCGGCCCATTCGCCGCTGGTGTACTTCAGCCACATCTGGGTACCGGGCACCTGCGTGGTGTAGTTGGTCTGTCCGGCCACCGCCATGATCAGGTCGAACACCTTCAGCGACATGTGGCCGATGATGATCACCGCGGACAGCGCGACCGGCGACAGCTGCGGGAACAGCACGTGCCGGTACAGCTGCCACTCGGTGGCCCCGTCGACCCGGGCAGCCTCACGCAACTCCTCCGGGATGCCCCGGAAGCCGGCGAGGAACAGCGCCATCACGTAGCCGGACAGCTGCCAGATGGCAGGCATCGCGATGGCCAAGATGCCCCACCCTTCGTGGGTCCACCACTGGCCCTGCAGGAAGCCGAGCCCGACCATGTCCAACAGCCGGTTCAACCCGCTGGCCTGCTCCCCGGTGTTGCTGTTGAGCAACCACCGCCAGACCACACCGGAGGCCACGAACGAAACGGCCATCGGAAACAGGTACACCGCGCGGAAGATGCCCTCGCCGCGCGCGCCCCGCTCCAGCAACCACGCCCAGAGGAACCCGAAGAACAGCGTGCCTGCGACGAACGCGCCCGTGTACATCGCCACGTTGCGCAGCGAGTAGACGAACGTGTCGTCGTTGAACAGGTTCTCGTAGTTCTCCAGGCCGACGGTGCCGGTGGTCTGGCCTCGGACGTTGTCCGTCAGCGAGGTCCAGACCCCGGCACCGATCAGCCCGTAGACGAAGATGCCGAGCAGGATCAAGGTCGGGGCGATCAGCAGGACGGGGGGACCCCAGCTCCTGATCCTGGTGAACACTCAGCGTCCCTTACTGCTTCTTCTGGTTGTCTTCCGCTGCCTTCACCAAGGCGTCGATCAGCTTCGCCTTGTCCTTGTTGGCGGAGAAGCTGCTGACCGCCTCGGTGATGGCGGTCGACCACTTCACCGACGCCGCGGCACCGTGCGCCAGCGACGGCACGATGGTGTCGTTCTTGTAGGACTCGATGGCGGTCTTCTGGTACTCGCCGTAGTCGTCCGGGTTGGCGTCGGTGCGGGCCGGAATCGAACCCTTCTTGATGTTGAACGCCTTCTGACCCTCGGCGCTGCCCACGGTCTGCAGCCACGCCTTGGTGCCTTCCTCGTTCTTCGCGCCCACCGGCAGGGTGAACGAGTCGGCGAGGAAGTCGAACACGCCGTCGGTGCCGGGCACGGGGTAGGTGATGTAGTCCTTGCCCCATTCCTTGTCGGCTTCCTGGAAGGCCGCCTCTGCCCAGTCACCCATGATGTTGAACGCGGCCTTGCCGTCGATCACCATCTTGGTCGCGTCCGGCCAATCCAGGTTCTGCCGGTCGGTGTTGGTGTAGGACAGCAGCGTGGCGTAGTGGTCGATCGCCTTGCGCACCTCCGGCCCGTCCCACTTGGTCGAGCCGTCCCACAGGCCGATGTACTTCTCCGGCCCCAGGTCGGCGATCAGCACCGTCTCCAGCAGGTGCACCTGAGTCCAGTCGGTGGCGATGGACAGCGGCGTGTCCACGCCGGCCTTCTTCAGCTTCTCCAGCTGGTCGATGAACTCGTCGAGGTCCTTGGCAGGCTCCTCACCGATGTTCGCCTTCTTCAGCACCTCGGGGTTGGCCCACACCACGTTGGCTCGGTGCACGTTGGACGGGACCGAGTAGATCTTGCCGTCCACGGTGAGCAGCTCGATCAGGTCCTTCGGGAAGACGTCGTTCCAGCCGTACTCCTCGTACAGCGCCGAGATGTCCTGGATCTGGTTCGCCTCGATGTAGTCGAGCAGCTCGGCGCCCGCGTGCGCCTGGAAGGTGCTCGGCGGGTCCTGCTGCTGCAGGCGGGAGGCCAGCACGTTCTTCGCGTTGCTGCCCGCGCCGCCGGCAACGGCACCGTTGACGAAGTTCAGATCGGGGTGCTGCTTGTTGAACTCCGCGACCAGGGCGTCCAGGCCGGCTTTCTCACTGCCGTCTGCCCACCAGGTGAACACCTCGACGTCCTTGGTGTCGTCGCCGTCGTCACCGCCGCAGCCCGCGGTGAACGCCAGCGCGACTGCGGACAATCCCGCGATCAACGCTCTGAGCTTCATGGTGAAGCCTCCTCGCTTCCCTTCACATTGGATGTGGACGGTAGTCACGTCCCGTTGCCGCGTGCAATCGGCAACTCACCGGACCCGCGCGGGATCAACCGCGTGGGCAACCGAACCGTTTTCGCACGTCCTTGCCGGTCTCCGCCCAGCCGCTCGAACAACAGCTCGGCGGCGGTGCGCCCCAATTCGGCAGGATCCTGTGCCACAACCGTGATCGGCGGCTGCAGCACGTCGGCGAGCTCGAAGTCGTCGAAGCCCACCAGGGCGGGCCGTTCGGGGCGCTTGGCAAGTTCGCGAAGAACCTGGACCGTCACGCGGTTGTTGCCGCAGAACAACGCGGTGGCCGGGTCCTGCCCGGCCAGCACGCGCGCCAAGGCGTGACGGATCGCCTCGGCCGTCGGCGGCGCGAGATGGGTCAGCGACTCGTCGTAGGGCAGGCCGGCGGCTTCCAGCGCGGCCCGGTAGCCGGCCAGCCGTGCCGTCGCGGTGAAGATCGACGGGGCGTCGCCGAGGAAGGCGATGCGCCGGTGGCCGTGGGCGATCAGGTGCTCGACCGCCGTCTGGGCGCCACCTTCGTTGTCCACCAGCACCGTGTCCGCGTCGATGTCCTGCGGGGGACGGTCGACGAACACCGCGGGCGTGCCCGCCATGATCTCCGGCACCAGGTAGCTGTGGGTGTCGCCCGCGGGCACGATGATCAGCCCGTCCACCCGGCGGGCGCAGAACGCCAGGGTCAGCTCGCGCTCGCGCACCGGGTCCTCGTCGGAGGAACCGGCGAACACCAGCGAGTCGTGCCGGCGGGCGACCTCTTCCACGGCCCTGGTCAGGATGGAGGAGAACGGGTCGGCGACGTCCTCCAGCACCAGTCCGATGGACGCGGTGCGGCCCTGGCGCAGCAGGCGCGCGCCTTCGTTGCGTCGAAAGCCCAGCTTGGCGATGGCCGCATGGACTCGCTCCGCGGTGTCCGGGCTGACCGACCCTTCGTTGTTGACCACGCGCGAAACGGTCTTCAAGCCGACACCGGCCAGTGCCGCGACGTCTTTCATCGTCGGGCGGGCGGACATCATCGGCGCAAGACCTCTTTCGACGGCAACGTTGTCATCGGACGAACGGTAGCGCATCGGACGAGGACGACAAGGGGTCTTTCGTCACACCCCGGGGCGGCTATGACAACGTTGTCTGAACGGTACCCCAGTTGTCGCCCGATCGGGCAGCAAGCATCGATTATGGTGACTCTCCGCTGGCGAGACCAGACGGTGTGACGGCCGGTACGACGTACGGCTTGCGCGGCCGCGCGAACGGACCGTTCGGCAGCGGCGAGGTCGTCCGTTCAGGCCTCCGGCCTTGAGGCAACCATGATCAGGGCTGCCCTTGCGCGCGCGTCCGTGCGCCCGCTGTCGTGGATTTCCAGGTCGAGATGGGCGTCCGCGGCCCCTGTGTCCGCAACTGTGGCGCCGACTACCACGGCCACGGCCGTCCGAGGGCCGTGGCTCCTGCGTCCGTGGCTGTGGCAGTACTTGCTCTTCTGCGGCATCGGCCGCTGCGCCGCGGCTACTGCACCCGCGGCCGTGGCTTGATCTGCGCGAAGTGGTGTCACTCCGTCGCAGCTCTTCCTGTGCTGCCGGGCTGTCCAGGTGTCTCGCCACCGCTGCCTGCGCTGCCGACCGTCCGGGCATCTCGCCAGCTCGGAGACCGAGCACAGCGGGCCGGATGGGCCGGGGCACGTCGTCTCCTCCGGCCGCCGGGTGTTCGCCGCCGGACCCGGGATTCGCTGTCGTGAGGGTGAGTGCTGGCGGGGTTTCGCTGTGTCGCTGCCGCGTCCACGGCGGTTCCCGAGAAGGTGAGGCGGGCGCTCGCGGTGTCACTGCGCGGCGAGGCGGGCAAGCTGATGATCGATCAGGCGTTCGGCTTCCTCGATCGTCCGATGGCCGAGCAGGATCGCATCGATCAATCCGGTCACCACCGCGATGAGCAGGTCGGCTTCGGTGACCGGATCGCAGTCCGCGTTCAGCTCACCCGCCTGCTGTGCGGTGGAGATCATCGCGGCGACGCCGTGGCGAAGCTGTTCGTGCCCGGTGCGGAAGCGCTCGGCGATGACCGGATCCTTGAGCGCCCGCACGAAGAAGGCATTGCCCACGAGCGCATCCGTTCTGCTCGCCGCGTCACGGGGGAGCAGCGCGAGCAGGAGCATTCGGAGGCCGGAAAGCCCTTCCGGCAGGTCGGTACCGACGCGGCGGTCCACCTGTTCGCGCAACGTGCCGGTGGCATAGCGCAGCATCTCGTCCTTGGAAGCGAAGTAGTGCTGCACCAGCCCTTTGGAGATACCCGCCTCGGCGGCGACTTCGCCGAGGCTCACCCCCTCCAGCCCGCGATCGGCCGCGATCCGCCGCACCGCAGCCGCGATGAGCCGCCGGCGCTCCTCGTGATCGACGCGCTTGGGCATCCGCCACCCCTTTCGCAATACGACCGGCTTGCAAAAACCTGCAGGGCGTTTTATAATCCGATCGTATTGCAAAAACATGGGGAGGACGCATGGGGCTCAGTGGATTCGTCTCAAGCCAGGCGCGCGAGGAGTACTTCGCGGTGTACGAACGCGCCTTCGCCGCCTTGCCCCGTGCCGCCGCGCACTTCGATGTCGAGACGGCGTTCGGGACGGCTCGGGTCTACCGGTTCGGCGAGCCCGGGCCGTCGCCGATGGTGCTGCTGCACGGGCGGGCCGGTGCCACCGTGATGTGGGAACCCAACCTCGCGGCATTCGCCGAGCGTGGTGGCCCGGTCTACTCGATCGACATCATCGGGGAAGCCGGTCGCAGTGTGCAGACCGCGCCCATCCGCAACGCGCGTGATCAGGCTGCGTGGCTGTCCACGGTGCTCGAGGAGCTGGAGCTGTCGGGTGCGCACCTGGTCGGTTACTCGTTCGGTGGCTGGCTGGCCGCGAACTTCGCCGTCCACGAGCAGTCCCGGCTCGCCTCGCTCACCCTGATCGAGCCGGTGCAGACCTTCGCGCCGTTCACCGTCGGCCTCGTCACGCGCAGCGCCTTGGCGGCGCTCCCCGTGGTCCGGCGCTGGGGGAGGCCCTCGTTCATCGAGTGGATCTCCGACGGCGCGGAGGTCGATGCCGACGATCCGGTCGCGTCCGTCATCGAAGAAGGGATGCGGACGTTCCGGATCGGGTTGCCGACGCCTCGCGTGTTCCGCGACGAGCAGCTGCGGTCCATCCGTGTGCCCACGCTCGTCCTGGTGGGCGGCCGGAGCGTCATGCACGACGCGCGGAAGTCGTTCGAGCGTGCCCGTCGGCTGCTCCCGGACGCGCAGTGCGAGTTGTGGCCCTCGGCCACGCACGCCATTGCCGGGGAGTCCGCGACCGAGGTGAACGAGCGCGTGCTCGAGTTCGTCTCGTCGGTCGAGCAGCGGGTGCAGCAATGAGCGGCGCGAACTCCGACGCCAAGCCGCTGCTGACCCTGCTGGTGTGGGACGCCGGCTTCCCGCTGGCGGTGTACTACGGCATGCGCCTGGCCGGTGCTGACGAGCGTCTCGCGTTGCTGACCGGTGCCATCTGTGCGGCAGCCCGGCTGGCCTTCGTCGCCGTGCTGAAGCGTTCGTTCGACGGATTCGCCGCGTTGCTGGCCGCGGTACTCGGGGTCGGCCTGCTGCTCACGTTCATCTCGGGCGACGAGAAGTTCCTCCTGGTGAAGGAGTCGTTCAGCGTCGCAGCGGCGGCGGTGATCCTGCTGGTCAGCTGCTTCACCAGCAAGCCGCTCGTGCTGGTCGTGGCCCGGGCCGGCTCGTCGCAGGCGCACCGTGCGGAGATCGACCGGTTGTGTGCGTCCATCCCGCAATTCCGCCGCGCCTTCGTGCTGATGACCGCCGTGTGGGGGGTCGCGTTGCTGGTGGAGGCGGCGCTGCGGGTGCTGCTGGTTTACCTGGTGCCCGCCGACGTGATGGTCGCGCTGAGCCTGGTGATGTTGCTCGGAGTAGTGGCGCTGCTGTCGGTGTGGACCGTGTGGTACTCCTCGCGGGTGCAGGCGCGCTACGAGGTCGGCGCGGCCCAGGCGGCGGGCTGAAGCAGGGTCCACCTCGGGGGACGACCTTCGTACTCGAATGGTGAGAAGGCCGGGGTCGCGGTGAGCGGCCCCGGCCTTCTGCGTACGGACACCCGGTGCAGCTCGACATCCCGTGCCTCTTCCGGGCATCCTGTTCCGCCGGATGATTCGCGGTCCGGTCGCCGCACCGTTCTCGTTTGGCTCAAGGCGCGAGGTTGCAGGCGCCTGAATCCTCGCCTCAACCTGGCCAGCTGCTTGCCCGCCTCGGTTCTTGATCGCTGACGCCGCCGCGATCAGTTGTCAGCGTGATCAACAAGAGGAGGACGGTCGGGCCGAGCGCGCCGATCACGCCGCCGTCGACCCAGGCGATCCGCGTGGAAGCACTTTCGGGCGTCGGGTCACAGCCGCACCGGGTGGATTCGGCACTGCAGGGCTGGCAGGGCCAGGGGTGTCCGGGTGTCGTAGAGCCGCGAGATACTGCGTCAGCTCGACCTGCTGTCCGACGGCGAGGAGTTCATGGATTGAGCAAGCTGTACTTCTACTACTCGGCGATGAACGCGGGGAAAACCACGACGCTGTTGCAGAGCGCGCACAACTATCACGAGCGGGGCATGCGGACGTTGCTGTTCACGCCCCGCGTCGACGGCCGGTACGGCACGGGTGTGATCGCGTCGCGCATCGGCTTGAAGGCCGACGGGCGCGCATTCACCGCCGACGAGGACTTGCTCGAGCTGACCAAGGCGGACGTCGAGGCGAACGGCAGGCTGCACTGCGTCCTGGTGGACGAGGCGCAGTTCTTGACCAAGGCCCAGGTATGGCAGCTCACCGAGATCGTGGACCGGTTGAACATCCCGGTGCTGGCCTACGGCCTGCGCACGGACTTCCGGGGAGAGCTGTTCGAGGGCAGCAAGTACTTGCTGGCGTGGGCGGACACCCTGACGGAGATCAAGACGATCTGCCACACCGGCAAGAAGGCCACGATGGTGGTCCGGGTGGACGAGCAGGGCCGGGCGGTCACCGAGGGACCGCAGGTGGAGATCGGCGGCAACGACCGGTACGTGTCGGTGAGCAGGGCGGAGTTCAAGGAGATCACGCAGGGCCGGAAGGTGCTCGGGCCGGAGATCCGCGGCCTGGGCGAGTGAGCCGGGGTAGGCGGCGTCCGCTGGCGGCGCTCGGCCTGAGCCTGTGCTCGGACCGGCGAGGCGGTGGCTGCTGGGTCGCCGTCCTGGTGGGTGGGCTGGCGTGGCCGGGGAGGGGGCCGGGCCTGTGTCTCGGGGGTGGGTGTCGGCTGGGTTGCTGCCCGGGCTGGTGAGTCGGGTGCCGTCGGCGAGTCCGAGCCACTGCAGTGGCCTGCCGGAGCGTCGGCCGGCTCCGGATGAGACGAAGATCGTGGGGCTGCCGGGCGGTCGATGGGGTGGGCAGCTGACCCGTTGCGGTGGGGCGGCCGAGCTCGAGCGCGGTGCCGGTGGTGATGGTCGTGGATTGTGGCCTGGGGTGGAGTTGTTGGGCGTGGTGTGGTCGGTGAGGTGCAGTTTGGGCTGGAGCCGTTGAGGCGTGGCGTGAGCGGGTGCGGTGTGGCCTGTGCTGGAGCCGCTGGGGCGCGGCGCGCCTGGGCGCGCGGCATCGACGGCCCTGGCGGTCAGGTCCACGCGTAGGCCAGGCCGGCGGTGCGCCACCGTCCGGGTCGCGTCACCAGCGCCGTTCGTCGGAGCGGCACTCGGATCTTCCTTCGACTCGGCGCGGCCGACGGCCGCGCTCAGCCGGCCAGGGTTCCGTATCTCTTGGCCGCCTTCGCTCTGGCCTTCGCCGCTTCGACCTCCCGGTTCTTCGGCGGCGCGGACGTCACCAGGCTGTCCAGCAGCTTCCGGGTGGCGGCGGCCACTTCGCCTACGGCACGCTCGAACGCCTCCGCATTGGCGGCCGACGGCTTGGTGGTGCCGCTGATCTTGCGGACGTACTGCAGAGCTGAGGCGTGCACTTCTTCGTCCGTCGCGGGCGGGTCGAAGTTGTGCAGCACGCGGATGTTTCGACACATGCGGGCAAGCATGACAAACCGGGCCGACACCTGGCCAGGCCGAACGCTCGCCGCACCTGCGGGAACCAGGTGGTCGCCGGATCGTCTGCCCTGGGCGGGCACAGGGCCGGCCTGCCCGCCCTCACGGCGGCTACCTACACGGCCCCCATGGCAGGAGGGTGGCTGTCCGCACGGTCCTCGTGGCAGGAGGGTGGCTGTCCGCACGGCCCCCATGGCAAAAGGGCGGCTACCCGCCCCGCCCTCACGGGCTCGGCGCGGGTAGCCGCCGGGTGCCAATGCGCCTCGTCAAGCGCGATCGATCAGCAGGTGGCCGTTGTTCGAACGCCTACCAGGCGCGGCCGACGTAGTAGCTGCTGCTGTAGATCTTTGCCTTCTTCACCGACTCGCCGGACTGCGGCGCCGTCCACATGGTGTTGTTCCCGGCGTAGATCGCCGCGTGGTAGACGTTGCCGCCGCGGTGGAAGAACAGCAGGTCACCGGGCTTGCGGTAGGACTTGCTGATCTTGCGCACCTTCTTGTACTGGTCCCGCGACGTGCGGGGCAGCTTGATGCCGACCTGCTTGTGCGCGTACTGGGTCAGCCCGGAGCAGTCGAACGCGTTCGGCCCGGACGCCCCGTAGCGGTACGGGGACCCCTTCTTGGCCGCGGCCGCCCGCACGATCCGCAGGTTGATCGGCACCTTCGCGACCACCTTCTGGGTCCGGGACCACGACTTGGCGTGGCCGGAGGTGCCGCGGAAGACCCAGCGGTACTTCGCGGTCGCCTTGATCTTGACGTTGGTGACCGACACCTTGCCGTTGCTGTAGGTGCGCGGGCTGGCCACCCGGAACCACTTGCTGCCGTTGTAGGTCCGCATCAGGTCGACCTTGTAGCCGCCCAGCGGCGAGCCGCCTGCGGTGGTCAGCTTGCCCCGGAACGTGATCCGGCTGCCCTGCTTCACCGAGTCGGACACCTCGTAGAAGCCTGTCCTGGTCTTCGCCGGCGACGCCGCCTCGGCGACGGCCGACGAGTCGAAAGTCAGCAAAGCTGCGGCTGATGTTGCCGCGACGAGAGCGGTGGCACCAATTCGTCGGCCGCGGCCGGAGCCGCTTACCGATGACGTGGGCACGTTCGTCCTCCAGATGTGTATGGAATGAATTACACGTCTCCCCGCGGACGTCGGCCGGGCGATCCGGCCGCTGGCTACGATAAGCACACGTGGCCCGGTATGGAAAAGGTTCACCGGAATTTTCTTTCCGGTCTTGACTATCGAAGTGTTATGTGATTCAGCAGAAAAACCGCAGGTAATCAGGGTTGTCGTGATCTGTACGTGATCGTGTGGAAGGGTCCGATCGGGTGCTTCGAGTCACACCAGATGGGTGGTGTATGTCACCCCAGGCGCGCTGTTTGACGATTGGTTTACCTTGATACAGAGAGTGTTTTGACGAATACCGATCTTGGTGTCGTCGTCCGATCTGCTGGCTTTTGCCGGGCGCGGTGTTTACAGTTCCTGTCATGGTGTCGGCACACTCTGTGCACACGTGGTCCGGGTCGCCAAAGCCGCCGCGAAGGCACGGTAAAGGGCTGGTCATCGGGGCAGGCGGGGTGACGGGGTTGGCCTGGTCGGCGGCCACTTTGGTGTCGCTGCAGGAGGTCGCGGGCTGGCGGGCGAGCGAGGCGCGTGTCCTGCTCGGGACGTCACAGGGCGCGCTGTTGGTCTCGCTGCTGGCAAGCGGGATCGACGTGGACGACCTGCGCCGCTGGTATCGCAGGGAGCTGCCGGACGGGCACCCGCTGCGCGCCAAGCCTCCGGCCCGGCAGGTGGTGGCGCCGGTGCGAAAGCGCCCGTTGCCCGCAGCGCCGAAGCTGACCCTGCGTGGGGTGCTCCAGCCGCATCGTGTGCGCCCGTCCGTGGCGCTGTCCGGGCTGTTCCCGGCGGGCACGATGAGCTTGGACGACTTCCTTGCGCCGTTGCTGGCGCTGACCGAGCCCGGCGAGTGGCTCGGTCACCCGGCGACCAGGGTGGTGGCGGTCGACTACGACTCCGGAGAACGGGTCGCGTTCGGTGCGGACGGGCCAGCAGACATACAGCAGGCCGTGCGCGCGTCCTGCTCGGTGCCTGGCGTGAGCCCGCCGGTGACGATCGACGGCCGGCGGTATGTCGATGGGGCGGTGTACTCGTCGACCTCGGCTGATCTGCTGGTGGGCGCTCCGGTCGACGAGATCGTGGTGCTCGCGCCGATGGCCGGGGCCACCAGATGGCAGCGTCCGCGCTCGAAAGGCGAAGCGGTGGACATGGTGCTGCGCCGGTTCATGCAGCGTCGGCTGGAAGCAGAGGTGTCGGCGTTGCGTCGCGCGGGCTACCAGGTGCGGGTATTCACGCCGACCCTGGCCGACCGGGCGGCAATGGGGACCAACCCGTTGAGCGGGCGGCAACGGATCGCCACGTTCGAAGCAGCGCTGCGCAGCGGTCCGGCGCGCGTCGCGGAAGCAATGCGACAGGAGTCGAAACTGGCTGCTGGGTGACGACCGGCCGGGCAGCACCCAGGGGTGGTGCTGCACAGGCGGTGAGCGCGCCACACGGTCGTCGGGTCGGACGGGGATCGGCGTCCGCGGTGTTTGCCGCCGGGTGCGACGTGACTGCCTGAGTGATCAGCCGACGGTGGAACGCCCGGCGGGCCCGGTCAGGAACGGCCGGTGGCGGTGCCATGTGCTCGCCGGTGAACGCTCGTCGAAGCATGGTTGCCGCGGCTGCACCCCGCGGGCGGGCTGCCAGGTCGGGCGGGCACCGAACATGCGAGCCGTGCACGCGATCGGGGCGCGACCGCGGCGCCGAACGGCTCCGGGCGGCCAGCCGCCGCACGCCGCGGCGGCGACGAAGATCGTTCCGGCCCGGGCGGTGGCTCAGTCGGCCGGCTCCACCAGCAGCTCGAGCAGCCTCGGCAGCATCTCGTCGACGTACGGGTTCGGCCCGGAGGGTGGTAGGTCGCCCAGCAGTGCTTCGTCGAGCATCGCCTGGTAGACCGCGGTGACGGTGATGACGACCATGCGCGGGTCGGCGGTCAAGCGCATGCCGATCCGCCGCAATGCGTCGGTCAGGATCTCGGCCAGCTCGGCGTAGAACCGGTTCTCCGCCTCCACCGTCGGGGCGTGCAGTTCGGGCTGGCGCAGTGCCAGCGCGCGGAACTCCGCGCTGAGCAGATACCAGGTGACGTCGTCGGACAGGTTGTGCAGGAACACCGCGGTGGTGTCGTGCAGCACGCGCTGCATGGCGTCCGGGCCGGTCATGTCGGCCGCCTCGACCGCGGCGTCGACGGCTTCGCGCAGACGGCGGATCCGCTCCTCCGCTTGCGCTTCGAACACCGCCAGATACAGCTGCTCTTTGCTCTCGAAGTTGGAGTAGAACGCGCCGCGGGTGTACCCGGCGCGATCGCAGATGACCTCGACCGGGGCGTCGCGGATCCCGTACTCGGCGAAGACTTCGTAGGCGGCGTCGATCAGGCGTTTCCGGGTTTCCGCGCGACGGCGAGTCAGTCCGTCCGGCTTGGCGCTCGCCGTCATCGCGTCCTCCTCGGTGTCGGTGGGGCTGCCCGGTGTGCTGCAGATCTTGCCAGGTGATCCGATACACAGTGCATCGGATACACTCTGCATCTACGATACACAATGTATCCAAATACCGATAGGAGCTGATTGTGTCGTCGTTGCTCTACCGTCTCGGGCGCGCGGCAGCTCGGGCTCGCGTGCTCGTCGTCGTCCTGTGGGTGGCAGCGCTGGCCGGGATCGGCGGCGTGACGGCCGTGGCGGCACAGGGCACCGACGACACCTTCACCATCCCCGGCTCGGAGTCGCAGCAGGCGCTCGACCATCTCGGCCGGGTCTTCCCGCAGGTCAGCGGTGCCTCGGCGCAGCTGGTGCTGCTGGTGCCGGACGGCGAGTCGGTGGACACCCCGCAGATCAAGCAGGCCATGGCAGGCGCCGTCGACCGCATCGAGCGTCTCGACCAGGTAGCCGCCGCGATCAGCCCGTTCGACAAGAACGTCAAGGGGGCGATCGCCGAGGACAAGCGCGCGGCGATGCTGACCGTCGCGCTGGAGGTCGACCAGACCCACGTCGACCCGCAGACCCGCGCCGACCTGACCGAGATCGCCGCCGACCTGGCGGACGAGGTGGGCGGTGGCGCCGAGGTCTACACCGGCGGCAACGCGTTCGCCGACCAGGTGCCCAAGCTCAGCGCGATCGAAGGCCTCGGCATGGTCGTCGCGCTGGTGGTCATGCTGCTGCTGTTCCGCTCGCTGATCGCCGCGGTGATGCCGCTGATCACCGCCGTCGTCGGGGTGGGCATCGCGGTCGCGCTGGTGTATCTGGCCACCGCGTTCACCACGATCTCGTCCACCACGCCGATGCTGGCGATCATGCTCGGCCTTGCGGTCGGCATCGACTACGCCTTGTTCCTGCTGTCCCGGCACCGGGACCAGCTCGCCGAAGGGCTCGAGGTCGAGGAGTCCATCGCGCGCGCCACCGCCACGGCGGGTTCCGCGGTGATCTTCGCCGGCCTGACCGTGATCATCGCGGTGGCGGGCCTGTCCGTCGCAGGCATCCCGTTCTTGAGCATCATGGGCCTGGCCGCTGCCATCGCCGTCGCGCTGGCCGTCGCGGTCGCCGTGACGCTGGTGCCCGCGTTCATGGCCTTCGCCGGTGAGCGGCTGCGTCCCAAGCGGCGCAGGCGCCGGGCGCAGCGGAGCAATCGCCGGTTCGCCCGCGGTTGGGTGCGAGCCGTCACCAAGGTGCCGGTGCTCACCGTCGTGCTGGTGATCGGCGGCCTTGGCGTGATGGCGATCCCCGCGGCGGATCTGCGCCTGGCCCTGCCGGACAACGGCACCGAGGCCGAGGGCAACCCGGCCCGGGACACCTACGACGTGGTCTCCGAGCACTTCGGCCCCGGCTACAACGGTCCGCTGATCGTCACCGCGGACATCATCACCAGCCGCGATCCGCTCGGCCTGATGGACGACCTGGCCGACGAGATCCGGCGGCTGCCCGGCGTCGCATCCGTGCCGATGGCCACGCCCAATCCGTCCGTGGACACCGGCATCATCCAGGTGATTCCCGAGACGGCGCCGGACTCGCCGAAAACCGATCAGCTGGTGCAGACGCTGCGCGAGGAACGGCCCCGGCTGGAGGAGAAGTACGACACCAAGCTCGCGGTCACCGGGCTGACCGCGATCGGCATCGACGTGTCCGAGCAGCTCGGCGACGCGCTGTTGCCGTTCGGCATCCTGGTCGTCGGCCTCTCCCTGATCCTGCTGGCGATGGTGTTCCGCTCCCTCTGGGTGCCGATCAAGGCCACGGTGGGCTACCTGCTGTCGGTCGGCGCGGCGTTCGGTGCCACCTCGTTCGTCTTCCAGCACGGGAACTTCGCCGACGTCCTCGACGTCACGCACGTCGGCAGCGTGATCAGCTTCTTGCCGATCATCCTCATGGGCGTGCTGTTCGGCCTGGCCATGGACTACGAGGTGTTCCTGGTCAGCCGCATTCGTGAGGACTACGTGCACGGCGGGGACGCCCGCCGGGCCATCGAGACCGGGTTCGTGTCGGCCTCCCGGGTGGTGGTGGCCGCGGCCGTGATCATGTTCGCGGTGTTCGCCGCGTTCGTGCCGGCGGGCAGTCCGGTGATCAAGCCCATCGCGTTCGCCTTGGCGGTGGGGGTGTTCGTGGACGCCTTCATCGTGCGGATGACCTTGGTGCCCGCGGTGATGGCGCTGCTCGGTCGTGCCGCGTGGTGGTTGCCGAAGAAGCTGGATCGCGCGTTGCCCGCGTTCGACGCGGAGGGCGAAGGCCTGGTACGCGAGCTGAACCTGCGCGAGTGGCCGGGCGTGGACGAGGCGGTCAGCGCCCGCGCGGTGAGCCTCGACGACCACCGCGGCGAGCCGATCTACCGCGACGTGGACATCCGTCTCCCGCACGGCGACGTGCTCGTGGTGCACGGGGCCGGCGAGGTCGGGAAGTCCGCGCTGCTGTTCACCCTGGCCGGACGCGTCACCAGGGTGCGCGGCGACCTCAAGGTGCTCGGCCGGGTGCTGCCCCAGCACACGCACGCGGTGCGGCGCGACGTCGCGGTGATCCCGTGCCGGGACGCCGAGGATCCGGTGGCGGAAGTCCGCGCCGCGCTGCACGACGACGTGCGCCTGGTGCTGCTCGACGACGCCGACCTGGTGCTGCGCACCGATTCGCGTGACGAGCTGCGCGAGATGCTGGCGCTCGGGCGGACCCGGTCCGGGCGGCCGGCCACTTTCGTGCTCAGCTGCCAGGACCCGCAGCGGCTGCTCGACCTGCTGCCGGGGGCGCGTACCCACTTCCTTGCTTTGACGCCACAGCTGGTGGAGGTCCGCTGATGTTCAAGCCGTTCGCCAACTCCGCCCGCGCGTTGTCCTCGGGCCCGTTGACGTGGAAGACCTGGACCGGGCTGATCGTCATCCCTGTGCTGGTCATGGGCCTGCTCACCTGGGCGTTCTGGGCTCCGGACAGCGACCACGGCACCGCGACGGCCGCGGTGGTGAACAACGACAAGCCGGTCGAGGTGAACGGGCAGATGGTGCCGCTGGGCAGGGAGCTGGCCGGCAGCCTGACCCACAACGAGGACTCCGCGTTCCGGTGGGTGCTCACCGACGACGAGGACGCCGAGGAAGGGCTGAAGAGCGGCAAATACGCCGCGGTGGTGACCATCCCGGAGAACTTCTCCAAACGCGCCACGTCCACCGCGGAGAAGGATCCGCTCAAGGCGCGCCGCGCCGTCGTCCAGGTGCGCACGTCGACCAGCGCGGGTGTGGTCGATCCCAGCTTGGCGCAGATGATCGCCCGGACCACGCAGCAGACGCTCAACCGCCAGGTGGTCGAGACGTACCTGGACAACATCTACGTCGGCTTCTCCACGATGCACAAGGAGATGGGCAAGGTCGTGGAGGGCGCGAGCAAGCTGGCCGACGGCACCGGGGAACTGGTGCCCGGCTCGCGCAAGCTCGCCGACGGGTCCAGCCAGCTGGCCGATGCGATCGCCCAGCTGGCCGACGGTGCGGCGCAGCTGGCCGACGGCACCGGGAAGCTGGCCGACGGTTCGTCGCAGCTGGCGGGCGGGCTGACCAAGGCGGAGAAGGACACCGCGCAGCTGCCGAAGCTGACCCGCCAGCTCGCCGACGGGGCCAAGCAGGTCGCGGACGGCAACGAGCAGCTGGCAGGCAACCTGGTGCCGCTGGCCAACCGGATCATCAATGCGGTCGACGCGCTGCCGTCGGCGGAGGACGCGGCCAAGAAGCTGCAGGAGCTGGTCGATCGGTGCCCGAGCTCGGAAGAGCTGCCGGGGTTCTGCGACGAGCTGCGCGCCGCTGCGAACCGGCTGGCCGCCGAGGCCGGGAAGATCGACGCGGCCAAGAACTCGGTGCGTTCCGCGGCGGTGCAGACCCGGGATGCGGTGTCGGCGCTGGCCAAGGGGGCACGGAAGGTCGCGCAGGGCAACGAGCAGCTGGCCGACAACATGGGCACGCTGGTGCGTGGTATCGCCGACGCGGCCAGCGGAGCCAGGAAGCTGGACAGTGGCATCCAGCAAACGGACGAGGGTGCCAAGCAGCTGGCATCCGGTGCGAAGGAGCTGGGCGGAGGTGCCAGCGAACTGGCCGGCGGCGCCCGCAAGCTCAGCGACGGCACAGTGCAGCTCGACGAGGGCGCCAAGAAGCTGAGCGACGGCCTGGCGAAGGGGCGCGACGACATCCCCACCTACAGTGCCGACGAGCGCGACCACCTCAAGACGGTGGCGGCCACCCCGACGCTGACCAGCATGCAGGGGACCCCCATCGGACCGCTGGCGATCACCCTGTTCGCCGCGCTGGCGCTGTGGTCGCTGGCGCTGGCCACCTACATCGTCACGCGGGCCGTGCCGGACGAGGTGCTGACCGCGCGCGAACCGACCTGGAAGATCATCGTTCGTTCCGCCGTTCCCGGCGCGACGGCGGCAGCGCTCGCGGCCGCCGCCATCACCGCGGTGGCCGTGCCGGTGCTGGAGCTGAGCTTCGGCGAGTCGGTCGGATTCCTGGCGGTCGCGCTGCTGGCGTCGTCGGCGTTCGTCGCGTTGAACCAGGCGCTGGCCGCGATCTTCGGCAGGCCGGGCAGGCTGGCATCGCTCGCGGTGCTGGTGCTGACCGGCGCCACCGGTGTGGTGTCGACCCTGCCCGGGCCGCTGTACACGGTGTCGGACTACCTGCCGACCCACGGAGCGATCCAAGCGTTGCGGGCGATCGCGGCCGACGGGCCCGGGTTGGCCGGGGGCATCGCCGAACTGGTCGGCTGGCTGCTGGTCGGCACGCTGGCCGCCGTCGTGGTCACCGACCGCCGCCGGTACCTGTCGGGCAAGCGGCTCCGCCGGCCCGCCCTGCCCGCGCACGCGTAGCCGGAGTACGCCGAGATCACACGCGGCCGTCCTGGGGCAACCGGGACGGCCGCCTGGCGCTGCCTTCGGAGCTGGCTGGGCGGCACGCCGGTCTCGCTGTCGTCGGCGGGATTGGACACGCCTTGCTGCAGGAGGAGCCCGCCCTGGGCGCTGTTCCCGTCAGCGCCTGGCTCGACCGCGTAACCAAGGGTGCGCCGACACCGCCGGCCATGCCCTGCAGCCCGGCGCCGGGCCGTCGAGCCGATCCGGCGACCGGACGGTCACCTGCCGGAAGCCGCACACGAAAACCGCGCGGTGCCGTCCGGCAGGACGACACCGCGCGGCAGCGGAGCTGACAATCAGCTCGGGTCAGTCGTGCAGGTCGAACCGGTCGAGGTTCATCACCTTGTCCCACGCGGCGACGAAGTCGCGCACGAACTTCTCCTGCGCGTCGTCGGCGCCGTAGAGCTCGGCGATGGCCCGCAGCTCGGAGTTCGAGCCGAAGACCAGGTCGACCCTGCTGGCCGTCCACAGCACGTTGCCGTCGGCGTCGCGCGCCTCGAACGTCTCGGCCTCGTCGCCGGTCGGCTTCCACTCCACACCCAGCTCGAGCAGGTTGACGAAGAAGTCGTTGGTCAACACGCCCGGACGCTTGGTGAACACGCCCAGCGGGGACTGTCCGGTGTTGGCGCCCAGCACCCGCAGGCCGCCGACCAGCACCGTCATCTCCGGCGGGGTGAGCGTCAGCAGGTTGGCGCGGTCGATGAGCAGGTACTCCGGCGGCAGCGGGGCGCCCTTGCTCACGTAGTTCCGGAAGCCGTCGGCGACCGGCTCCAGCGGGGCGAACGACTCGACGTCGGTCTGCTCCTGGCTGGCGTCGGTGCGGCCGGGGGTGAACGGCACCTCGACGGTGACACCGGCGTCCCGCGCGGCCTTCTCCACCGCCGCGCACCCGCCGAGCACGATCAGGTCGGCGAGCGAGATCCGCTTGCCGCCGCTCTGGGCGTCGTTGAACGACTTCTGGATGCCCTCCAGCGTGCTGAGCACCTGGGCGAGCTCGTCCGGGTCGTTCACCTCCCAGTTGCGCTGCGGCTCGAGCCGGATCCGGGCACCGTTGGCGCCACCGCGCTTGTCGCTGCCCCGGAACGTCGACGCCGACGCCCACGCGGTCTTCACCAGCTGCGCCACGGTCAGCCCGGAACCGAGGATCTGCTCCTTCAGCTTGGCGATGTCGTCGGCGTTCACCAGCTCGTGGTCCACCGGCGGCACCGGGTCCTGCCAGATCAGGTCCTCCTGCGGCACCAGCGGGCCGAGGTAGCGGGACTTCGGGCCGAGGTCGCGGTGGGTGAGCTTGAACCACGCCCGGGCGAACGCGTCGGCGAACTGGTCCGGGTTCTTCCAGAACCGGCGCGAGATCTGCTCGTAGACCGGGTCGAACCGCAGGGCCAGGTCGGTGGTCAGCATGGTCGGCGGGTGTGTCTTGGTCGGGTCGTGCGCGTCCGGCACGGTGCCCGCACCCTCACCGTCCTTCGGCCGCCACTGCCAGGCGCCCGCCGGGCTCTTGGTCAGCTCCCACTCGTAGCGGAACAGGTTCTCGAAGAACCAGTTGTCCCACCGGGTCGGGGTGGGGGTCCAGGTGCCCTCCAGGCCGCTGGTGATGGTGTCCGGGCCCTTGCCGGTGCCGTAGCTGTTCTTCCAGCCGAGGCCCTGCTCCTCCAGCGGAGCGCCCTCCGGCTCCGGGCCGACGTACTTGGCCGGGTCGGCCGCGCCGTGGGTCTTGCCGAACGTGTGGCCGCCGGCGATGAGCGCCACGGTCTCCTCGTCGTTCATCGCCATCCGGCCGAACGTCTCGCGGATGTCCCTGGCCGCGGCCAGCGGGTCCGGGTTGCCGTTCGGGCCCTCCGGGTTGACGTAGATCAGGCCCATCTGCACCGCCGCGAACGGCTTGTCCAGCTCCCGGTCGCCGCGGTACCGCTCGTCGCCCAGCCACGTGGTCTCCGGGCCCCAGTACACGTCGTCGTCCGGCTCCCACGCGTCGACGCGACCGCCGGAGAAGCCGAACGTCTTCAGCCCCATCGTCTCCAGCGCCCGGTTGCCCGCGAAGATCAGCAGGTCGGCCCACGAGATCTTGCGGCCGTACTTCTTCTTCACCGGCCACAGCAGCCTGCGCGCCTTGTCCAGGTTGGCGTTGTCCGGCCAGCTGTTCAGCGGGGCGAACCGCTGCTGGCCGCCGTCGGCGCCGCCCCGGCCGTCGTGGATGCGGTAGGTGCCCGCGGCGTGCCAGGCCATCCGGATGATGAACGGCCCGTAGTGGCCGAAGTCGGCGGGCCACCAGTCCTGCGAGGTGGTCAGGACCTTGTCCACGTCCTTGGCCAGCTCGTCCAGGTCGAGGGTGAGGAATTCCTTGCGGTAGTCGTAGCCCGGGTCGTTCGGGTCGGAGCCCGGGTGGTTCTTGCGCAGGATGCCCAGGTTGAGCCGGTTCGGCCACCAGTCCTGGTTGCCGTGACCGCCCGCGGTCGGATGGTTCACCTGGCCGTGCGCCACCGGGCAGCCACCGGCCTCCTCGACGTTGACGTCTCCGACTTTCGCGTCGTGCCCCTCTGTCACTGACTGTCCTTTCGGAATCGGCGGGTTCAGGAACTCGCTTCGCGGCATCGGGGGCAGTACCCCCAGTAGATGACCTCTGCCTCGTCGATGACGTACCCGTGGTCGTCGGCTGCGGTCAGGCACGGTGCGGGGCCGACGGCGCAGTCGACGTCGGCGATGGCGCCGCACGAGCGGCACACGACGTGGTGATGGTTGTCCCCCACGCGCGTCTCGTAGCGGGCCACCGAGCCCAACGGCTGGATGCGGCGCAGCAGGCCGGCGTCGGTGAGTGCGTGCAGCACGTCGTAGACCGCCTGATGCGACACCTCCCCGAGACTCTTCCGCACCGCGCGGATGATCGTGTCGGTGTCGGCGTGCGGGTGGTCGTGCACCGCCGCCATGACCGCCAGGCGCGGACGGGTGACCCGGAGCTGTGCCTCACGCAGCTGGCGTGCGAACTCCTCCCGGGTCGGCATGCCCGGAGTCTGCCGAATTTTCTTGAATGATTCAAGTTTGGGGTGATCTTGGCCGCGTTCGGGTGACAACGGTCGCGCGATCTGCACAGCAACCATCCGGGGTCGGCAGGCGAATTGCAGGAAACCGACGGCGCTCCGGCCGATCCGGTCGCGCCACCTCGTTGGGAGCAGTCATGGCCAGCACAACCCCGGACCAGCAGGAGCAGCAGATCGCTGCGCAGCCGACGTCGTGGCGCGTCGCCGTCGGCGCCGGGCTCGCGGTCGCGTTGTTCATCGGCCTGTTCGTCGCGGCCTTCCTGTGGCCGATCACCACGGCGAGCCCGCAGCACATCCCGCTCGCCGTCGCCGGGCCTCAGCCTGCGGTCGCCGCGGTCGAACAGCAGCTCACCGCGCGCAGCCCCGAGCTGTTCGAGGTTGCCACGGTGCCCGACCGGCAGGCGGCGGTGGCCGCGATCCACGCCCGCGACGTGCGTGGTGCCATCGTGCTGGGGCAGCAACCGGAGATCCTCACCGCCAGCGCCGACAGCCTGCAGATCACGCAACTGCTCAACCAGCTGGGTGTCGCGCTGAATGCGCAACTGGCCGCAGGGGGCCTGCCCGGCACGGTGACGGTCACCGACGTGGTGCCGGTCGGGCGGGCCGGTCAGGCGGTGAACATCGCGATCCTGCCCGTGCTCATCGGCGGGATCGCCGGAGCGGTCGTCGCCCTGGTGCTGGTGCGTACCCCGATTCGCCGCTTCGCGACCCTGGGGGTGACCGCGGCGGCGGGCGGGCTCGTCGGTGGCGCCGTACTCGGGCCCTGGTTCGACGTGCTGCCCGGCAACTACTGGCTCGTCTCGGCGGCGCTGGCGATGGGCATGCTCGCCATCGGCGCCTTCGTCGCGGGCCTGGGCACGTTGCTCGGCCGAGCCGGGATCCTGGTCGCGATCCTGCTGGTGGTGCTGGTCGGCAACCCGTGGGGAGCGATCTTCGCGCCGCGCGAATTCCTCACCGAACCGATGGCCACGGTCGGCGCCTACCTGCCGAACGGCGCGGCGGTGGAGTTGCTGCGCTCGATCAGCTTCTTCCCCGGAGCCTCGACCGGCGGCGAGTGGCTGGTGCTGGCGGTGTGGGCGGCGGCCGGGCTGATCATGCTGGGCGCCGGTGCCGTGTGGCGGCGCGGCATGCCGAACGTGGCCACCGCCGCGCCGGCCACCGGCGGGCGCTAGCCGACGCGGGGCAGGGCGGCAGGGAGGCAGGCCCGCGATCACGGTGCCGCGAGCGCTTCTGTCGGTGTCAGGCGGGCGGCGCGGATGGCCGGATACAGCCCGGCCAGCGCGCCGATCGCCATCGACGACCCCAGCCCGCCGAGCGTCGCGTCCAGCGGTACGACGGCGGGCCAGCTCTTGATGGCGGAGTAGACGGCGGTGCCCAACACGCCGAGCAGCACCCCGGTCAACCCGCCGAACAGGCACAACACAACGGATTCGGTGAGGAACTGGGTGCGGATCTGGCCCTTCGTCGCGCCGAGTGCCCGGCGCAGGCCGACCTCGCGCTTGCGCTCCAGCACCGAGATCACCATGGTGTTGGCCACCCCGACCCCGCCGACCAGCAGCGCCACCGCGGCCGGCCCGAGGAACAGCCCGGAGAACGTGGTCTCGGCGATGCGCTTGGCCGCCAGCGCGTCCGACGGCCTGCTGGCCTTGATGCGGGCCGGATTCTCCGGGTACACCGTGGCGGGCAGCACGTCGCGCACGGACTCCAGGTGCTCCTCGACCGCCCTGGCGTAGATCACCGTGGGATGGCCGTCGAAGCCCAGCCAGGTTCGCGCGGCCTCCCAGCCGACCAGCACCGAGCGTTCGACCTCCGGGTCCAACGGCGTGGCGGCCAGGATGCCGACGACGGTGAACCACCGGTTGTTGATCCACACCTTGGGCGCGGGCTGACCCGGCGGCAGGGACGTGATGCCGAGCCTGCTCGCGGCTGTCGCGCCGAGCACCGTCACGGGAAGCCCCTCGTTCTCGCGGGTGATCGGCGTGCCCGCGACCAGCTCGGCGTCCAGCAGCCGCAGCAAGTCCGGCCGTACGGCCAGCACGGTCAGGCCGGAGGACTGCTCCGGCGGGATCTTGTCCGTGCGGCGGACCTGGGCGTGGGTGGTGGCGGCCGCGCTGGCCTGGGTGACGGGTCCGATCCGCTCCACCATCGCGTCGGCCTGCTCCGGAACGGGCGGCAGCGCGTTGGTCCGCTCGTCCATGGTCGCCTGCGCGCGCAGCAAGTTGGTGCCGAGTGCGGACAGTTCCCGGTCGAGCGCTTGCTGGCTGGACGCCGGAATCCCGACCACGACCACCATGGTCGCGATGCCGATGGCGATGCCGAGCGCGGAGAGCGCGGCACGCAGGGGCCGGGAGCGCAGGCCGACGACGCCGAGCGCGAGCACGTCGAGCGGGTCCAGCCGGGGCCGGCGCGGGCGTGGATCGCTCATGCCGCGACCTCCTGGCCGGCCCGGACGTCCCGCCGGATCGTGCCGTCGCGGATCTCCACCTGCCTGGGCAGCCCGGCCGCGATCTCCCGATCGTGCGTGATCACCGCGATGGTGGTGCCCGCCGCGTTGAGCTCGCGCAGCAGCGCCATCACCGCTTGGCCGTTGGCGGTGTCCAACGCGCCGGTCGGTTCGTCGGCGAGCACGATCGCGGGTTCGCTGACCAGGGCCCGGGCGATGGCGACGCGTTGCCGCTCGCCGCCGGACAGCTGGTGCGGACGATCCGGGGAGGGCCAGGATGGGGAACTCGGCCGGGGTGCAGTTGATCCGCGCGATCCGAGGCGCACGGTGTGCCGCACCGGGTCGAGGACGAGGTCTCCCACGCTGAGCGAGCGGTCGGCCCGTGGTGCCGCCCGGCGCAGCAGGGCGCGCACCCGGGCCATGAGTTCGCGCGGGTCGTAGGGCTTGGTGACGTAGTCGTCCGCGCCGAGGTCGAAACCGAGCAGCTTGTCTTCCGCGTTCTTGCGTGCGGTGACGATCAGCACCGGCACCTCGTAGTCGCGGCGGAGCGCCCGGCACACGTCGAGGCCGTCGACACCCGGCATCATGACGTCGAGCACCAGCAGGTCGGGGGGCCGGCGGCGGACCTCGTCGATGGCGTCGCGACCGTTGGACACGACGCGTACCGTGTGATCCTCTCGGCACAGATAGCGGCGCACCAGTTCCGCCTGCTTCGGGTCGTCCTCGGCGACCAGGACATAGGCGCACACGGCGCGGCCCCCCTCCTCTCGGTGTCGTCACGATCCCCGCCCGATCCGAGGGCGTGCCGCAACCCCACGATGGTGGTTTCGTGTCCTTCCGGGCAGGTCGTGTGCGCCGCTGTCGCCCGCGGGTGATCGCCGGACGCCGTAGTGCGTGCGCCCCGCGGCCGTCGTCAGTGCGCGGATCCGAGGATGCAGAACTCGTTGCCCTCGGGGTCGGCGAGCACCACCCAGGATTCCTCGCCGGTCTGGCCGACATCGGCGCGCCGGGCGCCCAGGGAGAGGAACCGCTCGACCTCGGCGTCGCGGTCGTCCGGGCGCAGGTCGATGTGCAACCTGTTCTTGCCGGTCTTGGGTTCGCTCGACGGAACGAACAACAGGCCCGGTTTGCGGTCCGGGGCCGGGCGGATCTCGATGATCTCGTCGTCCTGGTCGACGACGACCCACCCCAGCGCCCGCTGCCACCAGCGTCCCAGCGCGATCGGGTCGGCCGCGTCCACGATGACTTGCTCCCACTCGACGGCCATGGCCGATCACGGTAGTGGCTCGGCCCGACGGTGGCGATCGATGTCCGGCCGTCCGCACCTGCTCCGTCGTGCGGTCCACCGGCGGCCGGTCCCGTTCCGGCGGGCTGGACGGGATGGGCGGGTGGTGTGGGCTGCACGGGCTCGGCGAAGCAGCACGTGATCGGAGTCGTCCCGGTCGGCGAAAGGGTGTTCTCCTGCGCGCCGGGTCCGTATGGTTGCCCTGGTCGGCAAGGCCGCCGGACGGCATCGGCGAGCGTTCGCGATGGTCACCGTTGCGCGTGCCGACAGTAGTTGGCACGCTACCGAAAGTAGCGGTGACATCCGAGGGCATGCCAGTGGTGCGGGGTTGTGGCAGCAGTAGGCAGGAGGCCGAGGTGGCTGAGCGGCCGCTTGGCTTTCGGGCATTGCTCGGTGACGAAGGGTGGGCTCGCCTGCTGATGCTCGGCACCCACCGCGAGTTCGCCTCGGGCACGTACCTCATGCGACAGGGCGAGCCAGGCGGCTACCTGGTGGCGCTGGTGTCCGGGCGGGTGAAGGTCCTCGGCCACACACCGGACGGCGACGAACTGCTGGTCTCCCTGCGCTCGGCAGGCGACGTGGTGGGCGAGATGGCCACCGGCGAGCACTCCCGGCGAACGGTCAGCGTGATGGCGATCGACCGGTGCATCGCCAAGGTGATCGAGACCCATCGGTTCCACCGCTTCCTCGAAGAGAACCGTGCGGTGGGGCGGTACGCGGACTATCTGGTGCTCAAGCTGTCGCAGACCATCCCCAGCCAGATGCAGCTGGCGCGCTTCCCCGCCGAGCGGCGGGTGGCCAGGCTGCTGCACGAGCTGGTCACCCTGGCCCCGCCGGACAAGCCCGATCGCTTCCTCATCCCGCTGTCGCAGGGGGAGCTGGCGCGTGCCCTCGGGCTGGCCCGCAGCACCGTCGCCGAGCAGATCGCCCTGTTGCGCAGTACCGGCGCGCTCTCGTCCGGGCGGCGCGTCGTGGTGGCCGACGTGCGGAAGCTTCGCCGACATGCGGGATTGTGACGTGAGCCACACTACGATTTGTCCGGTGGTGGACAACGCCGGCCGCGTATCGGCGCGATCCTCCCTGGCAACGTCGAGGTCGTCCCATCGGGAAGGCTGATCTGGAATGGACCGACACCCGCAGGTACTGCCGCCCTACCGGTCGCTGTTCGTGGTCGACGTGAAGGACTTCAACGGCCGGGAAGGCAGCAGGCACGCCGAGCTGACCAAGGACATCCCGCAGATACTCCGGCTCGCCTTCGAACGAGCGGGCCTGGCGCAGGCATGGCAGCAGCAGCGGTTCCACCGGCACACCGGGGACGGGTACTTCGCCGGGTTCGACTCGGCCATGCTTCCGTTGCTGCTCAACCCGTTGCTGTCCGCGCTGCAGGACGAACTGCTGTACCGCAATGCGCGCGGACTGGCCGCAGGCCACGGGCAACCGCTGCGGATGCGGGCCGCGATCACCGTCGGCCCGGTGACCGAGTTCGCGAAGAGGCCGACCGGCGACCGCAGCGGCGATGCGCAGATCGAGACGCACCGGCTCGTCGACGCTGATCCGGTGCGGAACCTGCTGACCCGCTCCGGCGACACGACCTGCCTGGCCGCCATCGTGTCGGAGCGGGCCTACCACGACGCCGTGGCGTCCGGGTACTCCGCCGAGCGCCCGGATCTCTACGTGCCGGTGGAAGTGGAAGCCAAGTCGTATCGGAGCCGCGCGTTCCTGCGCGTTCCTTCCCCGTCCGGTGAGTTGCTGGCAAAGGGTTTCGTCGCGGCCGAGCCCGCAGGCTCGGCGCCCGCCAGGGCACCGGACGAGCGGCGCGGTGCCACGCCCACGACCTCGACGGTGCTGGACAAGGCCTACGCCCGACGGTGACCGGGCGCGGGGACCGGAAAGTGGGCCGGATGGTGCAGAGCCTCGGCAGCTCACCGCGGGAGTAAGCGGTGACGAAGGCGGGGCCCACGCACCGGAGGAATCCGGACCAGCTCGGGGCCGTCTGACGAACCGTCACCCGGACGGCACCGGCCACCGCGCCGGACGTTCGCTTCGGATCGCACAAACGCACACGAAGCCAACTGAATGGCCAGGCTCGAGCGGGGCTCGGGATCGGCCATGCCGACGTCGAACGGCCAGGCTCGAGCGGGACTCGGGATCGGCCATGCCGATGTTGAACGGCCAGGCTCGAGCGGGGCTCGGGATCGGCCATGCCGACGTGCCGAGCCTTGGCGCGGCGGCTCACGGTGGCGCGGTCGGCTCAGGAGGCGACGAGCCTGCCGTAAGCAGCACCGGCCACGGTGTCCGCCCAGCAGGCGACGGCCCGCATTCCGACCCCGCATTCCGGCACAGGACGGCGACACCTGGCCTGCGCAATCCGGATTCCTTCCGGCGCAGGCCGCACCCGAGACGAGTGCCGTCTACCGGCCGCCGGTCCACCATGACGGTGTCGACCGGTCCCGCAGGCAGTGAGGTCACCAGTGGACCGGCACGGGGCTCGCCGGCCTGCCGTCCCGGGGACGGGAATCGTGCGTGCCGCACGGCTCCGCGCACGACCGGGCGCACCGGCGGTGCCGCGTCATGACTGGAATTGAGCGCGGAGCTCGCGGCGCAGGATCTTGCCGGTCGGGTTCCGCGGCAGCGCTGCCACGGCGGTGACCGACGTCGGGCACTTGTAGTGCGCCAGCTTCTCCCGGGTGAAGTCGATCAGACCCTGCTCGTCGAGGGTGGCCCCTTCCTTGAGGACCACGACCGCCTTGGGGGTTTCGCCCCACTTCTCGTGCGGCACCCCGACGACGGCGACCTCCGCCACGTCCGGGTGCTGCGCGAGCACGCGCTCGACCTCTGCCGGGTAGACGTTCTCCCCACCGGTGATGATCATGTCCTTGACCCGGTCCTCGATGTAGAGGTAGCCGTCCTCGTCCACCCGGCCGGCGTCCCCGGTGCGCAGCCAGCCGTCCTCGGTGATGGTTTCCCTCGTGGCCTCCGGGTTGCGCCAGTAGCCGGCCATCACCTGCTCCGACTTCACCCAGAACTCGCCGAGCTGACCGGTCGGCACGTCCTGGCCGGTCGTCGGATCGACCACGCGGAGTTCTGTCCCCGGCAGGATGCGCCCGGCCGACGCCAGCAAGTGCCTGCGCGACTCGTCGCGGTGCTCTTCCGGCTTCAAGCAGCAGAACGCCCCCGACATCTCGGTCATCCCGTACACCGAGTACAGCGGCGTGGACAGCTTCTCCAGGACCTGGTTCATCACGTCCAGCGGCATGGGGGAGCCGCCGTAGGCAAGGACGCGGACGCTGCCGAGCGCTTGCGGCGTCTGCGGGTGCTGGATCAGGGCCTGGATCACCGCGGGCACCAGGAAGACGTGCGTGGCCTGGTGCTTGGCGACTTCTTGCAGCACCTCCGTCACTTCCCGCACGACGACCGTCCGCCCACCCGTCGCCATGCTGCCCAGGGCCCAGCTCGTCCCGCCGACGTGGAACAGCGGCATCGCCACGATGTTGACGGTGTCCTCGTCCATGGCGTATGCGGGTGCGACGGCGTTGGTGTGCGCGGTCATGCTGCGCTGGGTGAGCATCGCGCCTTTCGGCCAGCCGGTCGTGCCCGAGGTGTAGAGCTGGAGGAAACAGTCGTCGGCCGACGTGGTGGGCAGCTCCGCCAGCGGTTCCTCCTGTGCCAGCCACTGCTCGTACTCGTCTTTTTCACCGCCGAGCACCACGGTCCGGCAGACGGACGGCAGGCGGTCACGAATGCCGTCGAGCGTTCCGGCGAACTCCGCGCCGACCACGACGAGTTTCGCCGTGGAGTCGTCGAGGACGTGGACCAGCTCGTCCGGTGCCAGGCGGAAGTTCACCACCACGTTGACCGCACCGATGATCGACGCGGCCAGCGTCAGCTCGAGGCAGGCCGGGTGGTTCTTGTCCAGCACCGCGAACCGGTCGCCCGCGGACAGCCCCGCGGCACGCAGGGCACTCGCCGCACGCCGCACCCGGTCGTCCAGCTCCGCCCAGGTCCAGCTGCGGTCCTGGAAAACCAGTGCCTGCTGGTCCGGCTTGCGGGCGGTCCAGTGCGCGAGGAAATCACCCATGCGGGACAGGGGAATGGCCATGGCGGGACCCTCCGTGGTGGATGTCGCGAGCGTCGTGCTGAGGATGCTAGCCGCGATCGCCCGGGGACTGGAGGGCTCATTCCGCGACGCCCGAAACGACGAAAGGCCGGGGACCGGGCGCCGGCCCCCGGCCTTGCCGGGACGGTCACCGGTCAGGGCCGCACGAACGCGTAGATCGGGTGATCCCAGTCGCCGTCCTGACCGTTGTGGTCGTAGATCACCGCGGCGGCCGTGCCGTCCGCGCCGACGGCGTACTCCTTCGACCAGGTGTCGATGCCATTGGCGACTTGCTTCGGCACCGCCCAGGACTTGCCCGCAGGCTTCTCGGCCGCAACCAGCCCGCACGGGTAGTAGCCGTCCTTGTGCCACACCGCGGTGGCGTTGCCCTGGCCGTCCATGCCGACCATCGGGTTCATCGCCTCCACGTCGAGCCTGCGCGCGGTGCCCCACTTGCCGCCCGACGGGCGGCTGTTGGCGTCCACCTCGTAGCTCCAGGTGTCTCCGCCGGCGAGCCGGACTTGCCAGACGGCGACCGCGGAACCCCGGGCGTCCAGGACGACGTCCGGTTCGATCGATGTCCGTTTGGTGTTGGAGATGGTGACGGTCTTGGTCCAGGTGCTGCCGACCGGACGGTGGGCTTCCTGGATCACGGCGGGGGCGCGGCGCTGGCTCCAGACCACCATTCCGCTGCCGTTCTGGTCGACCGCCACGGCCGGTTCGTCCGCCCGGCGATCCGATGACGACAACGTCGCGAACGTCGACCACGCGCCGCCGGGCGTGCTGTAGCGGGCGCGGATCCGGTCTGGTGCCGAGCTGTTCGACTTCTGGCTCCACGCGGCGTAGGCGACGCCGGTGTCGTTGATGGCGACATCCGGATTGGCGCCCGACGACGACAGGGTCCTCGGGGCCGACCAGCCGTTGGCCGGCGTGTACCGGCTGGCGTGGATGCCGTCGTCCTGCCGCCAGACCAGCATCACGTGCCCGGACGCCGCCCCGGCGATCCGCAACTGGCTGATGCCCTTGGCGTTGGCGACCTGCTCCGCCGCACCCCAGGAGCCACCTGCGGGTTTGACCCTGGCCATGATCCGCGGTGTGGATCCCGACGCGTCGATCCACGCGGCCGCCGCACCTCCTGCGGCCGTCGCGGCGATCACCGGCTCCTGGAAGTCGTCGAACCCCGACGCCTTCTCCGCCAGGACCTGGGGCTCCGACCACGAGCCGTCGGCCGCTCTGGTCCGGACCCGGACGGCTTGCCGCGGACCGTCGCCGCCTTCGCCTGCCCAAATGACATTGGTCGTGCCGTTGGCGTCGACGGTCACGTCGTATCCGTCGATCGCTTCGTTTCCGCTGACCCGGGTCTTCTCCCATCCCCCTCTTGCGCCTGTGCCGCCGCGCCGATGCTGGTAAGCATGGCCGCGACCGCAGCTGCGACGACACATCGGCGAAGATGTGTTCTTCTCATGTGGATATCCCTCCTCAGGCGCTCAAGAGCCTGTCCGACTCACGCTTGTGCGCGCCCAGAGGTTGCCTTGCGGGCATATCCGCGCGTAATCCGTCAGCTATCGGCCGTCTGCGCGCGGGGAGTGAGCCTGGTCTCGTTCAGGTGCACGGCCATTCCGGCTGTCGGCCGCTTGCGTGCGGGGAGCGAACGTCATGAACGCGTTGCTCGTCGCGCGGCTTCACCCGGTCGCGCTGTGATCGGAATCGCGGCGGCCTGCGTGCCGATCGGCTCGACGGCTGCCTATGCCATGGACACCCCGCACCACCCGTCCGACTGGGGCGGTGGTGACGGCTTCGATGCCGGTGGTGGCGGTTTCGATGGCGGTGGTGGCGGCTTCGATGCCGGTGGCGGAGGGTACCGAACCGTCTGGTGACAGACCTTGCCCGGCGCTCGGCCGGTGGGCTGGCGGCTCGCGGGCAGGATCGTCCCTGACAGGAGGACGTCGGTCGATTCCGGCGGCGCAACGCATTCGTGACGAGGGCGTTTGATCGAATCGCGTCACACGGTCCGTCACGTCACGGATACTGAGGGGACACCCCGATGCGATTCGCTCCGCCACGAGGAGCTGTCCGAAAGGCTGCCGGGAAGCGTGAACGAACGGACCGACCTGCAGAGCATCATCAAGAGGCGACAGCGCGCGGACTTCGTGGGGCGGCAGGAGCTGCTTGCGCGGTTCACCGAAAACCTGGCTCTCCCGGTGGACGACGAGCGTCGCACGTTCGTTTTCGCCGTGCACGGTGTCGCGGGCGTCGGCAAGACGTACTTGGTGCAGCAGTTTCAGCGCATAGCCGCCGAACATGGGGCTGCGTGCGGTAGCACCGACGAGAGCGCGTACGACGTCATCGAGACGATGGATGTGCTCTCGGCCGCTCTGGCGGGCGAGGGGAGCGAGTTCAAGGATTTCCGGTGGCGGCTGTCGGCCTATCGCGAGCGCCAGCGCGAGCTGATGGCCGATCCGCAATCGCGCGAGTTCGGCACGCTGGGTGCCCTGCTCACCAGGGCAGGAATGGCCGCGGCCAAGGCCGACCCGAGCCTCGGGGTGCTGGCGGACGTCGCCGGCGCGGCGATCACCGACGAACACCTCGACCGTTTCCGGACCTATGTGAGCCGGAAGTTCCGCAATGCCGAGGATGTCCGGCTGGTGCTCGAGCCGGTCGCGGTGCTGACCAAGCTCTTCGTCGCCGATCTCAGCCGGCTGGCCAAGCGCAGGACCGTGTCGCTGGTGTTCGACACTTTCGAACGGACGTCGCACTTCCTCCAGCCGTGGATCCTGGACCTGCTGGAAGGCAAGTACGGCGCCCTGCCCGCCGAGCTGGTGATGACCATCGCCGGGCAGCGTCAGCTCGATGTCAACGACTGGGCGCCGTACCTGGGCATAGTCGAGGACGTCCCGCTGGCGCCGTTCACCGAGGCCGAAGCGCGCGAACTGCTCGCCAGGCACAACGTCCACGACCCGCACACCGTGGCGACGATCCTGTCGCTGTCCGGGCGGCTCCCGGTGTGGCTGAACGCCCTGGCGGTCAGGGGACCGGCAGACGAGCACTCGGTCGAGGATCCTGCGAACAGCGCCGTGGAGCGTTTTTTGAAATGGGAGCCGGATGCCCGGCTGCGCGATGCGGCTCTCACCGCAGCGACACCGCGGCACTTCAACGCCGACGTGCTCGCGGTGATCAGCAACGACGCCGATGAAGCGGACGTCTTCGACTGGGTGTGCAATCTTCCTTTCGTCACCAGGACCCGGGACAACTGGAAGTACCACGATGTCGCGCGGTCAGCGATGCTGCGCTTGCTGAAAGCGCGCTCGCCACAACGATGGCGGGACCTTCATCAGCGGCTGGCCGGCCACTATCGCACCGAACGCGAAGCAGTGCCCGAGCCGGACGGCGACGAGTGGGAGGACCCCACCCGGCTGAATTGCGGTCTGGAAGAGTGCTACCACCAGCTGTGTGCCGAGCCGCAGGCCAATCTGGCCGACGCCATGGCAGATTCGGTCGCGATCGCGGAAGCGGATCGTGCTGTCCTGCGGCGCTGGGTCTCCATGATGAACGAGGCGGCCGCCGACAGTGGGGACGAAACGCTTCTCCGGTGGACCCGACGATTGGATGACGCCGTCCGGAAAAACGATCTCGAGGCGTATCTGACGATCTTGCTGGGCTTTCCGAACCTCGCTTCAGACGCTCGGCTTGATGCGCTCGTCCAGCGCGGCTACGAACGCATGAGCAGCGCGCGCTTCGAGGACGCGATCGAGGACTTCGATCAGGTGTTGGACGAGGATCAGGACATGGTCGGGGCACTCGGCGGCCGGGCCGTGGCGTTGCGGGCAGTGGGGCGGTACGGAGAAGCGTTGGCTGATGCCGCCCGGCTGGCCGAACGTTTTCCGAGCGAAGACTGGCCGTTGGAGGTGAGCGCGGGCATTCATCACGACATGGGACGGCATCTCGATGCGCTGATCGATTACACCCGGGCGCTCGACCGTAGGCCGGACAATGACGGCTGCCTCTTCAAGCGCGCGGAGGTCTATCTGGACATGGGGCGCGCGGCGGACGCGCTGAACGATTACACGCGCGCGCTCGAACTCAATCCGAACGAGGGATGGTATTTCTCGCGGCGTGCGGTGGCGTATCGAACACTGGGCGACTACGACAAGGCGCTTGCGGACCACGCCAGAGCGGCCGAGCTCGAGCCCGGCCTCAGCACGGTCTATGCCCAGTGGGCGGTGACGTACGAGAAGATGGGCAATTGTGCGCAAGCCGTCGAAAAACTGACCAAGGCGATCGAGCTGGACGAGGATCCCGTATACCTGTTGCTGCGCTCCGCGATGTGGAGAGGCACGGGTGATGGCGACCGGGCGCTGACCGACATGGAGCGAGCGATCGAGCTCGACCCTGAGGACGCCGAAAACTTCTTCATTCGCGCGGTCATGTACCGGGAAATGGGACGGTTCACCGAAGCGCTGGCCGACCATGCCCGAGCGATCGAGCTGGTGCCCGGCGAGGCCGAAGTCTTCACGCAGCGCGCGGTCACGTATCGGGACATGGAGCGCTATGCCGAGGCGCTGGCCGATCACGATCGGGCGATCGAGCTCGGCCCCGACGGCTTCGCCATCGGTCAGCGTGCCATCACCTACCGATGCATGGGGCGGTTCGAGGATGCGCTGGCCGATCATGACCGGGCCATCGAGCTGGGCCCCGACGAGTACACGAACTTCAGGGATCGGGCGGTCACCTACCGATGCATGGGGCGGTTCGAGGATGCGCTGGCCGATCACGACCGGGCCATCGAGCTCGGGCCCAACCGCTACCAGAACTTCGTCGAGCGGGCGGTCACCTATGCCCTGATGGGACGCGAGGAGGAGAAGGCGGCGGACGTGGCTCGGGCGATCGAACTGAACCCCGGCTGCGCGTCGATGTGCGCGCAGCCGGATGACCAGCCACCCGGCCGGCCGGATCCCGCATAGTCAGGCCGCATCGGCGGGCTCACGGAGAGCCGGGCTTGCTGTACCGGATGTACTCGTCCGCCGTGAACGACATGCCGAGGCCGTTTCTCCCTCGGAGCCGGACGACGGTCTCGGGTTGCGACCAGCCACCACCCGCGGTCCGGGTCCGGAAGAGCACCATGCCGCGCTGCTCGTTGGCGGCGTCGTTCTGCATCCAGATCGCGGCCACCTGACCGTTGGTGTTCGCGCCGACGCTGAACCGTCCGTGGAACTCACCTCGTTCGGCGGCAGCATCTGCGGCTGTTGCCAGTCGCCGCCCTGCGCGGCGGCCACGGCCCCGGAACCAGCGAACGTTCCCGCCCCGCCAGGGCAGCCACAGCGCGACGAAAGCTGGGACGAGACATGAGATCTTCCTCCTTCGCGTGCGGTGTGCACGCGCTTGGCTCATGCCCGGCCAGGACAGGAGGTTGCCGCACCGGAGCCGATGCTCGGTGCGCAGGCGGTCGTCGTGCGGCTAACCGGCCCTCGACCTGCGGCTCCAGGTCGTCGTGATGCCGATCGAGAGCAGCACGAAGCCGACGATCGACATGATGAATGCCGTGGCGATCTTGGTCGTGCTGTGCGGCCCGGCGGTGAAGACCAGCTCGTACGCGAAGGCGATGCCGGCACCGGCGAAGACGCCGCCGAGCGTGTTGGCGGTGGTTTCCAGCGCCCCGGACGTCTGGCTCAGCCCCAGCCGAGAGCTGGCTTGCTCGACGTGGAACTCGTCGACCGTCTGCACACCACCGCGTCGCGCGGTCCGGATGGCCTCCTGCGCCAGGTCGGCGAGATAGTCGGCGTGCAGCTCGGTCAGCCGGTCGCGGGCCTGCTGGCTGAGCATCATCGGCCGATGCGAATGCCGGTGCAGCTCGCTATTGATACGGCGGGCGGCTCGCAGCAGGTTGGCGTCCTGGCCGACGTCCGGGTTCTCGGATCCGGGCACGTCGCTGTCGAGGTCCTGGCTCAACGGTTGTCCTCCGTGCGGCCGGCGGGCACGACTTCGAGTTCGCGGCGAAACCAGACGATGTCCTGCGTGGCTTGATCGAACAGTTTTCGTAATTCGGGATCGGTGATGTCGGCGAGCGTGAAAATCGTCTTCGGGCGTATTCGTGACAAGGCAAACGACAGCGCCAGACCAACGCCGAGCAAGGCCACCAATGTGGCGAAGCTGACCAACTCGATCCGATTCAGAAGCTCGGGGAAGACGATGGTGAAGCTGGCCGAGAGGGCGGAGGTGAGAGCCATGAGTTGGGTGACCGCGAGCGCGCTTCGTCCGACGAGGGTTCCCACACGCTTGTCACCCACCGCTTTCGGCGTTGCCTGCTCCGATGGACGCTCGTCACCCACGCGATCATGGTATCGACCTGATCGGCGAAGAAGATGCCAGTTCGCGATCGTTCCCGCTTGTCAGCCGGGCGGCCGCGCTCGCCACAGCCGCACGATGTCCCGTCCGAAGGAGAAGACCAGAAGCGCCAGTGCGGCGGCCACCATGGTCGTCGTGGCCCACGCCGGGAACACCCGCGAGCACGCGGCGATCAGCACGATCCCTTGCATCGCGGCGACGGTCTTGCCGAGCCGGGTCGGTTTCAGCGGCCCGCGGAGCCAGGGCAGGAGCCACCCGGCCACGACGAACGCGTAGCGCATCCCTCCGATGGCCACCACCCACAGGCCGGCGGACGGCACCAAGTAGATGCTGAGCACGGCCAGCAGGGAAGCGTCGACCTCCATGTCGAACCGCGCGCCCAGCGGTGACGCCGTGTTCGTCGAGCGGGCAACCACACCGTCCACGGCGTCCAATGCGAGTGCGACCACCGCGGTCGAGGTGATGAGCACGTACCGGTCCGGCGCCCCGGCAAGGCTGTCCGCGGCAAGCGCTGCCACCGATCCCACCAAGGTCGAGCGCAGCAGGGTGACGACATCCGCCGGCCCCACCGTCCGCCGCTGCGAACGCCGCAGCGCCCCGATCAGCAGCGCGGCCGTCACCAGCCCGTACCCCCCACCGATCAGCCAGCCGGCGACCGTCAGGCCGGATGAGACGGCCAGCAGCCCGAGCTCGGCGAGCTGTGCCGCGACACCGGCCAGCGGCCAGACCAGCGGACCGACCCGCGGCCTTGGGGTGGTGGTCGTCATTGATCAAACATAGGCGACGGTCGGCGCGCCGTCAGTGCGAAATGCGGCGGGTAGTGTCCCAAAGGTGCCGTCAGAGCTGAAGCGCGGCCGGACGCTTGCGGCTGGGATTGTCACCGTTCTCGGTCTCGGCGTGGCCCTGTTCGCCGTGCTGGCCCCGGTCGATCCCGCGGCACTGAGTGTGTGGTCGTTCTTCCGGATCCCCGTCGAGCCGGTCGTCGTCGTTGTCGTGCTGCTGCTTCTTCCTGTCCGGGCGGTGCGCCCGGTGGCGGCCGGTTTCGGGTTCACGCTGGGGGTCGTCGCTTTCGTCAAAGCCCTCGATCTGGGTTTGTTCACCGCACTCGGCCGGAGCTTTCATCTGGCCTACGACTGGCAATCGCTCACCCCGGTGATCGATCTGCTGACGCCCCAGGTCGGCAGGCCGCTGGCCATCGCCACGGTGATTGCGGTGGTGCTTGCTGCCGCTGCTCTGGTGGTCTGCTGCACGATCGCTGCGGTCCGAGTGAGTGGCTTCGTGCGAGCACGCCGGACGCCCGCGATGCGGACCGCCCTCGCCCTTGCCGTGGTGTGGGTGGTCGCGTTGGTTGCCGGGCTGCCGGTCGCGGCGAGCAGCGCGGCCGGGTTCGCCTACGACCAGGCCAGGGAGATCGCAGCCGACCTGCGAGATCGCGCGCAGTTCGAGCGTGCCGTCGCGGACGACCAATTCGCGGACGTTCCAGCGGACGAGCTGCTTACCGCGCTGCGCGGCAAGAACGTCGTGCTGATGTTCGTGGAAAGCTACGGGCGGGTCGCGCTGCAGGACCGGGAGATCGGTCCGCAGGTGCGCGCAACCCTCGCCGAGGGCACGGCGCGCCTGCGGTCGGCGGGCTTCGGAGCACGGTCCGCCTTCCTGACTTCCCCGACCGTCGGCGGCGGCAGCTGGCTGGCCCATGCCACGCTGCAGACCGGGGTGTGGGTGGACAACCACCTCAAACACGCCGACCTGATGGACACCGACCGGTTCCACCTCACGGCCGCGTTCGACCGGGCGGGCTGGCGGACGGTCGGCGTCGTGCCGGCCAACACCGGACCGTGGCCGCACCGCGGCTTCTACGACTTCGACGCCTACTACGACGCGGAGGCGCTGGGTTATCGCGGCCCGCGCTACGCGATGGGTGGCATTCCCGACCAGTACACCCTCGAAGTGTTCGCTCGCCGGGAACTCGCTCGGCATGGTGGGCCGATCATGGCCGAAATCGACTTGATCAGCAGCCACTGGCCATGGGACAAGGTGCCCAGGATGGTGCCGTGGGACGAGCTCGGCGACGGGTCGATCCTGCGCCGGACGCCCGCCACGGTGTCGCCCCCTGGCGGCTCCCGCGCCGGTTACGCCGACACCATCCGTTACACCTTGCGGACGATCACGTCCTTCATCGAACGCTACGGCGACGACAAGACCGTGTTCATCGTCGTGGGCGACCACCAGCCCGCATCGATGATCACCGGAGGTGGCCCGGAACGCGACGTGCCGATCACCGTCGTCACCCGCGACAGAGACGTGCTTGACCGGATCGCGGCATGGCGCTGGGAGCCCGGGATGGCGCCGAGTCCGCGCGCGCAGGTGTGGCGGATGGACACCTTCCGCGATCGTTTCCTCACCACGTTCGGCCGGCCGCCGAGCTGAACCTCGTCACCTGCCCGGTGGGATCGCAAGCAGATCCACGTGGTGCACCACGATGCGGAGCGTCCCCGCCTCCCAGGCCGTCCGCCACCGGGTCATGGCTGCCTC